>DASZQQ010000494.1:0-5005 GCA_035549595.1 Caulobacteraceae bacterium | reverse complement strand
GCCGGAGGGCTTCGTGGTGTTCGACGACGTGTTCGTGCCCTGGGATCGGGTGTTCCTGGCCGGCGAGGTGCAGCTCGCCTCGCGCCTGGCCCAGTCGCTGGGCCTGTGGGAGCGGGTCGGCGGCCTGGTGGGCTCGGTCGGCACGTCGCGCCTCTTCGTCGGCCTGGCGCAGCTCGTCACCGAGATGCAGGGCAAGGACCGCGACCCGATCGCCGCCAACTCGATCGCCGAGCTGATCTGCTACGCCGAGATGCTGCGGATGAGCCTGGACTACGCCTGCCGCCACTACGAGCAGACGCCGGGCGGCATGGTCTATCCCAACGGCCTGGCGGTAAACGCGGCCAAGTACTACTACGCGGCCAACTACCACAATGCGGTCAAGCTGCTGCACGACCTCTCGGGCGGCCTGGTGCTGACGCTGCCGACCGAGGCGGACCTGCGCAACCCCGAGAGCGGCGCCTACATGCGCAAGTACCTGCACACCAAGCCCAGCGTCGACGTCGAGCAGCGCATGCGGGTCTACAACCTGATCCGCGACCTCACGGCCGACGCCTACGGCGGCTGGCACCTGGTGGTGGCCCTGCAGGCCGGCGGCGGGCTTTCGGCTCAGCGCACGATGATGAACCGCATGTACGACCTGGCGGGGGCCAAGGCCGAGGCGCTCGCCGCGGCCGGCGCGCCGAAACCTGTGCGGGCGGCGGCGGAATAGCGGCTTCGCGCTTCACCTGCGCGCCCGGCCCTGCCAAGGTCGCGCCCGAAAACGGGACCGCGCGCGCCGCGGGAGGAGACCTCATGACCGACCACCTGATCGAGACCTTCGCCGACGGCGTCGCCACCCTGACCATGAACCGGCCCGAGGCGCGCAACGCCCTCTCCGGCGAGATGCAGGCGGGCCTTTCCGAAGCGATTCCGCGGCTGGCGAACGACCCGAAGGTGCGGGTGATCGTGCTGACCGGCGCCGGCGGCGCCTTCTGCGCGGGCGGGGACGTCAAGGGCTTCGCCGCCGACACCGGCCGCGGCGGCGGGGTGGGGCAGGGCTCCGGCCCCAGCATGGAGCAGCGCATCGCCGGCCTTCGCCGCGGCATGGAGGTGGTCAAGGTGCTGCATGAGGCGCCCAAGCCCACGCTCGCCGTGATCCCGGGACCGGCCGCCGGCGCCGGCCTTTCGCTGGCGCTCGCCTGCGACCTGCGCGTCGCCCTCGACACCGCCAAGCTGACCACGGCCTTCTCCAAGGTCGGCCTCGCCGGCGACTACGGCGGCTCGTACTTCCTCTCGAAGCTGGTGGGCGCGGCCAAGGCGCGCGAGCTCTACTTCACCGCCGACGTCATCACCGGCGCCGAGGCGGCCGCGCTCGGCATCGTCAACAAGGCCGTCGCCGCCGACCAGCTCGCCGCCGAGGCCGAGGCCTACGCCCGCAAGCTCGCCGGCCTGCCCACCGTCGCCGTCGGCTACATGAAGCGCAACCTCAACGTCGCCCTGCACGCCACCCTCTCCGAGGTGCTGGACCTGGAGGCGACGCACATGGTCCGCACCATGATGACCGAGGACCACAAGGCCGCCTCCCAGGCCTTCGTCGAGAAGCGGGCGCCGGTCTTCGCCGGCCGCTGATCCCCGCGTCGATATCGCGCCGCTGGACCCGCGCCGGCGCTACGGAGGGCTGGCCTCCAGGGCGAGCTGGCCCTCGTAGCGCGGCAGGGCGAGGCTGCCGGCGAGCGCGATGGCGGCGCAGGCGGCCAGGAACCAGCCGGGTGAGGCGGGGTCGCCTGTCCTGGCGATCAGCCAGGTGGCGATCAGCGGGCCGAAGCCGCTGAACAGGGTGACGGCGAGGTTCAGCACCGTGGCGACGCCGGTGAAGCGCACGGGGGTGGGGAAGAGGTCGGCCACGATCGCCGCGAAGACGCCGTTGCCCAGCGCGCTGACGAGCGCCGCCACGACGAGGGTCGCCGTGAGGTCGAAACGGTGGCCGGCCAGGGCGGCGTAGAACGGGTACCCGAAGATCAGCAGCAGCACCGCACCCGCCTGCAGCAGGCGGCGCCGCCCCACCACGGTGCTCGCGAGCGCCGACAGGAAGAGGCCGACGCTCATGACCGCCAGGCAGACGTTCTGCGCCGTCGTGGCCGCGATCGGATCGTAGTGCGCGATCCTGGTCAGGTAGGCCGGCAGGTGGGCGAAGATCAGGCCGTTGAAGCCGGCCATGGTCCCCAGCACCGCGATGCCGGTCAGGATCTGGCCGGGGAAACGCTGCACGACCTCGGCGATCGGCGCCTTGGCGACGATGGCCCGGCGCTCGGCGAAGGCGGGCGTCTCTTCGAGCGACAGCCGCAGCCAGAACCCGATCAGGCCGACGACCCCGCCGGCGAGGAAGCCGAGGCGCCAGCCCCAGGCGGCGACGGCCGCAGGCGGCAGGCTCGTGTGCACGGCGAGGCTGACCAGAGCCGCCAGCAGCACGCCGCTGTTCACGCAGGCGAAGATGGCGCCGCAGCCGACGCTGACCGCCGCCGGCGAGGGCGAGGTCTCGGAGACATAGGTGATGGCGCCGGCGAGTTCGCCGCCCAGCACGAAGCCCTGCAGCAGCCGCAGCAGGACCATGCCCACCGACGCGGCGAGGCCGATCGAGGCGTAGCTTGGCAACAGGCCCATGCCGGCCGTCGCGGCCGACATGGTCAGGAGCGTGACGATGAACACGCGCCGGCGGCCGAACCGGTCGCCGAAGTGGCTGAGCACCAGGCCGCCGAACGGGCGGGCAAGGTAGCCCACGGCGAAGACGGCGAAGGCGACGAGCAGCCCCGTCAGCGGATCGCGCGCGGGAAAGAAGGCGGCGGCGAGATAGGGCGCGAAGATCGCGTAGACCACGAAGTCGTAGTACTCGAGGGCGCCGCCGAGGCTGGACAGCGCCAGCACCCGCCAGCGCTGCGCGCTGCTCACCATCTTCGTCCCCCGTCCCCGACGCGAAGACGCCAGCCTCACAGGAATCGGCCGCGGCGAACACCTCCGATCAGCGGGTGAGGGCGCTTCAGGCGCGTCGCCGTCGCGCGTAGGACTGGTCGCCGCGGTGGATCACCGTGTCGGTGGGCAGCACGGCGTCCGGCTCGAGGTCCTGAGCACCGGCGAGATCCCGATAGAGCGGCGCGAAATCGGTCTGAAGCGTCTGGCGCAGCAGCTGCTCGAAGCTGTCGATGACGAAGTAGGTCTGCTGGAAGTCGTCGATGCGGTAGCGCGTGCGCATCACGCGGCGCAGGTCGAAGCCGATGCGGTTCGGCGAGGGATCGTCCAGGGCGAACCGGCTCTCGGCGAAGCTGGAGACGATGCCGGCGCCGTAGAGCCTCAGGCCGCCGTCGCCGCGCACGAGGCCGAACTCGACCGTGTACCAGTAGAGCCGCGCCAGGTGATGCATGGCGCCGAACTCCAGCGAGCGCAGGCCGCCCTCGCCGTAGGCCTGCAGGTAGTCGGCGAACACCGGATCGGACAGCAGCGGCACGTGGCCGAACACGTCGTGGAAAACGTCCGGCTCCTGCAGGTAGTCGATCTGGTCGGGCCGGCGGATGAAGCGCCCGGCCACGAAGGTGCGGTTGGCGAGGTGGCGGAAGAAGACGTCGTCGGGCACGAGGCCCGGCACGGCCACCACGCGCCAGCCGGTCAGCCTGCCGAGGCGCTCGGACAGCTCCTCGAAGTCCGGGATGCCGGCCTTCGAGAGGCGCAGCACGTCGAGGCCGTTCAGGAACGCCGGATCGACGCGGCCCTCCAGCATCCGCGCCTGGCGGGCGAACAGCCGGTCCCAGGTGGCGTGCTCCTCGGCGGTGTAGGCGGACCAGTCCTGCGGGATCGTCCAGTCGTCGTGGGCGCCCTGCGGACGCAGGAGCGGTGCGGATCTGCTCATGCCTCGCATGATCGCACCGGGCGAGGGTGATTGCCTTTCAATTTTCGCGGAGATTGGCCCTTGCTCGAAACGTAGTCACGGATATCGATGGCGGGATGAAACCAAATCGGGATCTGGACGCCATCGATCGCAAGATCCTCGCGATCCTGCAGCAGGACGCCACGGTCAGCCACGCCGAGGTCGCCGAGCGGGTCGGCGCCTCGACCGCGTCGTGCTGGCGCCGGATCAAGGCCCTGGAGGCGTCGGGCTGCCTCGCCCGCGCCGTCTGGCTGGTCGACCCGGCGATGGTCGGGCGCGGCGTCAACGTGATGTGCAGCGTGCGCATGCGCAGCCACGCCAGGGAGGCGCGCGACGCCTTCGACGCCTTCGTCCGCGGCCGGCCCGAGATCGTCGAGTGCTTCTCGATGTCGGGCGACTGGGACTACCTGCTGCGGATCGTCGTGGCCGATGTCGCCGACTACAACGACTTCCTGATGCGCACCCTGCTGGGCCACCCGGCGGTGTCCGGCGCCTCGTCGCACTTCGCCCTGTCGATGACCAAGTACACCACCGCCCTGCCGGTCTGACGCGGCTACGTCGCCGGAGCGGGACTGCGGAACGGCGCCAGGCGCGCGCCTTCGCCCTCGACCAGGGCCCGCAGCCACCGGGCGACCGCGCGCATGCGGGCGGACGCCTGCACGTCGCGGTGCGTGCAGAGCCAGAACTGGCGCTCGATCAGCACCCGGTCCGGCAGCACCCTGACGAGGCCGTCGGCCAGGAAGCACGGCAGCACGCCGACGCCGCCGTCCGCGGCGATGATGGCGCGCTGGGCCTGGATCGAAGAACTGGCGAGGGCGGGGACGAGGTCGGGGGCGATCTCGTCGAGGTAGCGCAGCTCCGGGGCGAAGATCAGGTCCTGCACGTAGCCGACCACCGGGCGGCGGGCGAGGTCGGCCACCGTGGCGGGCGCGCCCTCGCGGGCGACGTAGCCGGGACTGGCGTAGAGGGCGAGCTGGTACGGGGTCAGGGATTCCACCACCAGCCGCGGATCGGGCGGAGGGCTGAGCGTGATCGCCATGTCCACCTCGCGGCGGCTGGGCGAGAGGAAAGCCGGGTTGGCCGCCAGCTCGATGCGCAGCGAAGGGTGCT
>DASZQQ010000493.1:0-15556 GCA_035549595.1 Caulobacteraceae bacterium | reverse complement strand
AAACCGCCGGCGGCCGGCCTGGACGCGCGGCTCGCGCCCGCCGATCCGACGCCGCCCGATCCCGTCACCTTCATGTCCGAAGTCCCCATGCCAACGAGTCTCGCCGCGGCCTCGTTGCAGCATGGTTAATGCCGGGCAATTTCTGCCCACGCGCCGCAGCCGCCCCCGAGGCGAAGTCCACAATCCCCTGTCTTGCTTGACGTTTCGTGCAGATCGGCGACTGGCCCGGTTCTCGCATGGGCCGCGCCGGCGGAGGCGCCTCCGCCATGGTTCAAGGGATCCCATGCGTCTGCCGTCGTTCCGCTCTCTGGCCTGCGCCCTCCTCGCCGTCGCCGCCGTCGCCGCCGCCGGCCCGACCAGCGCGGCCTCGCGCATCAAGGACATCGTCGAGTTCGAGGGCGTGCGCGAGAACATGCTGGTCGGCTACGGCCTCGTGATCGGCCTCAACGGCACCGGCGATTCCCTGCGCAACGCCCCCTTCACCCAGCAGAGCCTGGTGGCGATGCTCGAGCGGCTGGGGGTCAACACCCGCGACGCCCAGCTCAACACCAAGAACGTCGCCGCGGTGATGGTCACCGCCAAGCTGCCGGCCTTCGCCGCCTCCGGCTCGACCATCGACGCCTCGGTGTCGGCCCTCGGCGACGCCAAGAGCCTGCTGGGCGGCACCCTGCTGGTGACGCCGCTGATGGGCGCCGACGGCCAGGCCTATGCGGTGGCGCAAGGGACGGTGCAGACCGGCGCGGTCTCGGCCAGCGGCGCCTCCGGCTCGTCGATCACCCGCGGCGTTCCCACCGCCGGCCGCATCGCCGCCGGCGCCTCGGTCGAGCGCGAGATCGGCTTCCAGCTGGCCAGCATGAGCCAGCTGCGCATGACCCTTCGCAATCCGGACTTCACCACCGCCCGCCGCATCGCCGACGTGATCAACGCCGCCCACCCGGGCACGGCCGTGGCCGAGAACCCCACCATCGTCGCCATCCGCCCGCCGCCGGGCGAGGACATGGTCAGCTTCGTCACCGAGGTCGAGAACTTGACGGTCACGCCGGACGAGCCGGCCAAGGTGGTCATCGACGAGGTCTCCGGCGTCGTCGTGATGGGCGAGGCGGTGCGCATCTCCACCGTCGCCATCGCCCAGGGCAACCTCACCATCTCGGTGCAGGAGACGCCGAAGGTCAGCCAGCCGGCGCCGTTCAGCCAGGGCCAGACCACCGTCGTCCCCCAGTCGGCCGTCAAGGTCGACGAGGAGAAGGGCAAGCAGCTGATCATGCTGAACCAGGGCGCGTCCCTGGCGACCCTGGTGGCCGGGCTCAACGCCCTGGGCGTGACGCCGCGGGACATGATCTCGATCCTGCAGGCCATCAAGGCCGCCGGCGCCCTCCAGGCCGACATCCAGGTGATGTGACGGCAAGTGGTGTGACTGACCTGATGACCGCTCCCCTCTCCGCCTCCCCCGACCTGATCGCCCCGGCGCCGACGGCCGTCAGCGCCGCCGAACTGGCCAAGCGCGGCCAGATCGACAAGACCGCCAAGGACTTCGAGACCCAGTTCCTGGGCATCATGTTCCAGGAGATGTTCAAGGACGTGTCCGTCTCCGAGCCGTTCGGCGGCGGCCAGGCCGAGGACATGTGGAAATCGTTCATGACCGACGCCATGGCCCGCCAGACCACCAAGGCCGGCGGCATCGGCCTGGCCGCCTCGGTCTCGCGCGAGATGCTGAAGCTGCAGGGATTGAGCGCATGAGCCCGCAGGACGCCCAGACCCGGGTCGAGGCCCTCATCGTCCTGACCGAACGCCTGACGTCGGCCATCGCCCATCAGGCGCAGGCGTTCGAGGCCCACCGGCCGCAGGACGCCGCCGGCCAGATGGCCGAGGTGGCCCAGCTGGCCAACGTCTACCGCCGCGAGTCCGCCGAGGTGCGGCAGAACCCGGGGCTGGTGCAGGCCGCCGCGCCGGCCCTGCGCGCCCGCCTGACCCGGGCCACCGAGGCCTTCGACGCCGTCCTCGCCCGCCACGGCCGCGCCGTGACCGCGGCCAAGACCGTGACCGAAGGGCTGGTCCGCGCCGTCGCCGAAGAGGTCGCCACCCAGCGCAGCATGACCTCCGGCTACGGCGCCAAGGGGACCAGCAACGCCGCGCCGGTCACCGCCTTCACGCTGAACCGCCGGGCCTGAGGCGCCGCCCCAGCTCTCAGGGGCTATCGCAGACACCTGCAAGTCCGCGGATGGGCGTTTTGGCAACAAGCCCGGTCTGCCGCAAGCCAAACAGATGATTTAAACGACTGTTTGACATAGTCGCGAACGCGTCTCATGCTCGCCTCGACCTGCATGGGAGAGACGGATGAGCGACCTCGCGACGGTCCCGCCGGGCTTCACGCCCCACTTCCGCAAGAGCCCCCTCACCGACCCGTGGGAGCCGCTCTACAGCCGCCGCACCGAGGCCGGCCTCGACCTCGGCCTGGTGATCGCCGCGGCCCACACGAACAGCCGCGGCTTCGCCCACGGCGGCATGATCTCGGCCCTGGCCGACAACGGCATGGGCCTGGCCTGCGGTCCGGGGCTGGCCGAGGACGCCAGCGTGATCACGGTCAGCCTCGCCGTGGACTTCCTCGGCGCCGGCCGCATCGGCCAGTGGCTGGAGGTTGCCTGCCGGGCGACCCGGGTCGGGACCACGCTGTGCTTCGCCGAGGCGGTCGCCACCGCCGACGGCGAGCCCTGCGCCCGCGCCCACGCCACCTTCCGCGTGATCAGGAAGGCCGCCTGAGGCAGATCTCCCGGTCGATCCCGATCGCGTCCAGGAACTCGCGGTCGTGGCTGACCACCAGAAGGGCCCCGTCGTAGCCGGCCAGGGCCCGCTCCACCGCCTCCACGGACTCCAGGTCGAGGTGGTTGGTCGGCTCGTCCAGGACCACCAGCTGCGGGGGCGACGGCCCGGTGAGCACGCAGGCCAGGGCGGCGCGCAGGCGCTCCCCGCCGCTCAGGGCCTCGACGCGCTTCAGCGCCGCCTCGTTACGGAACAGGAACCGGGCGAGCGCGGCGTGGGCGGCGTTGTCGTTGGCGCCGGGATTGAGCCGGCGGTAGGCCTCGATCAGGGTCTCGCCCGGCCGCAGCACGCTGGTGCGCTGGTCCATCATCGCCGCGCGCACGCCGCGCACCACGGTCCCGCCGGTCGGCTCGGCCTCGCCGACGGCCAGGCGGATCAGGCTGGTCTTGCCGGCGCCGTTGGGCCCCGTCACCGCCACCCGTTCGGGTCCCGTGATGCGGAACGAGAGACCGTTCAGCAGCGCAGGCCCGCCCGGCCAGCGGAAGGCGACCTGGTCGAAGCCGAGCACCAGCTTGCCGGCCGCGAGCCCGGAGGGCGGCAGGTCGAAGGCCAGGCGCCGGATGCGCTCGACCCGCGCCTCGGCCTCTTCCAGCTGCGCCGCCGCGTCGGCCTGGCGCCGCTCGGCGATGGCCCCGAGCCGGGCGCCCGTGCCCTCGGCGCGCTCGGCCCTGGCGTCGAGGAGCATCTTCGGGGCGTCGCCCCTGGCCCGCGCGCGGAGCCCAGCGGCATCGCGCTTCTGCTTCTTCAGGCGCGCCTCCTGCGCCTCGCGGGCGGTCCGGGCCACGACCCTCTGCGCCTCGTCGAGCCCCCGCGCCGCCGCCGCCTCCTCCTCGGCCTTGCGTTCCGCGTAGAGGTCGTAGCCGCCGCCGTAGGTCCTGGCCCCCAGGCCCGAGAGCTCGACGATCCGGTCCATGCGGCGCAGCAGGCTGCGGTCGTGGCTGACCACCAGGGCGCCGCCCTTCCAGCGCTCGAGCATCGCCGCCACGGCCGCGCGGCCGACGGCGTCGAGGTTGTTGGTCGGCTCGTCCATGACGATCAGGTCGGGCTCGGCGACGATCAGCGCGGCCAGGGCGACGCGGGTCGCCTCGCCGCCGCTCAGCGATGCGGCGGGGCGCTCCAGCGGCAGGTCGGCGAGGCCCATGTCGGGCAGCGCCGCTTCCAGCCGGGCCGGCAGGGTCCAGTCGGCGGCCTCGAAGTCGTCGCCCTCCGCCGCGCCGCGCTCGATGCGCTCCAGGCGTGCGAGCGGTCCGGCGACGCCGAGCAGGTCGGCGACGGCCGCGCCCGGCGCCGGTTCGTGCGCCTGGCGCAGCACGGCGATGCGGCCGGTCACGCCGACCGACCCGGCATAGGGCGCCTGCTCGCCGGTGATCAGGCGCACGAGCGTGGTCTTGCCGACGCCATTGCGCCCGACGAGGCCGGTGCGCTCGCGCCCCAGGACGAGGGTCAGGTTGTCGAAGAGGGTGCGGCCGTCAGGACTGCGGACGGCGACGGAATCGAGGGTGACGAAGGGCATGGGAGACCACCGGGGACGGAACGACGTGGGCGAAGCGGATGTCGTTCGCGCGTTCCATCGATGGGTCTCCTCCGAATGCGAGGCCGCTACTTAGGGCTTCGCGCCGCCCCGGAAAAGGGCCGTGCGCCTATCGGGCCGCGACCACGACGTAGCCCACGCGCGGGAAGTGCACGTGGATCGCGCCCAGTTCCGGATCCTCGCGGGCGATCACCACCCGCTCGGCGTTGGCCGCCACCAGGGCCCCGGTGATCGGGTCGCGGCCGTAGTCGTCGGCCATCACCGTCGTCGGCGCGCCGGGCGCCAGGCGCAGCGGATCGTCGGGATCGTGCCGGATGCCGAGGCCCGGCTCGGCCGCCTTGGCCACCGCCAGGGCCTCCTGCGGCGTCATTTCTTCGCGCCGGCCGTGGCCGATGGCCCGCACCCGCTCCAGCCAGGCCCTGGTCCGGTCCAGGCCCGCCAGCAGCCCCTCGCCGATCTCGCGCACCGCGCCCAGCAGGAACCAGAAGTTCATGTAGGCGGCGATGTCGGCCACGCTGGGCCTCGCCCCCAGCAGCCAGTCGCCGCCGCTGGTCGCCAGGGCCTGTTCGACCCATGCCGCATGCGCCCGCCACTGGCCGCGCATCGGCGCGCCGGCCGCCTTCATCGCCGCGACGTTGAACGGCTGGCCCGACAGCTTCTCGCGGTCCTCGATGAACGCCTTGGGCACGTTCTCGCCGATCTCGCCGAAGATGATCGGCACGGTGGCCATGAAGAACGGCCGGTCGGCCCACAGGTTGACCGGGAACGACGGCCCGATCGCCGCCGGCGGCTGCGGCGCCAGCCGCTCCAGCTCGGCCAGGATCACCTGGCTGTCGCAGAAGACGTCCGCCCCGACCTGCATCACCGGCGCGCGCCGGTAGCCGCCGGTGAGCGGCAGCAGGTGCGGCTTGGGCATCATGTTCGGCTGGATCACCGAGCGCCAGGCCAGGCCCTTCAGCCCCAGCATCAGCCGCGCCTTCTCCGAGAACGGCGAGGTGTCGTAGTGGTGCAGGATGATGTCGGGCATGTCGGCTGTGTCCTCGTCCTGCGTCGCAGTTGCGTTATGGGCCGACGCTAGCGGCCCGCGGCGCGGGGCGCCAGCTGACGTAACGGCGCTATCTCGCTCAAGGCGCTCGGAAGCGGGACCGAGAACAGCCTTCGCCGCCGAACCCGCCGGCGGCGCAAGAACCGGGTGGGTCCGGGCCCTGCGGAACGGGAGACTGGGGTCATCGCCCATCCGAGGAGCCCTGCCATGTCGTACGTCGTCACCGGCCTGCCGGTCGAAACCTTCCGTCCCCTGTTCGGCCTCTCCGACGAGGCCCTGGCCGAGCGCGGCGTGGTGCGCTGCGAGGCCCGGCCCGGCGGCCGCTATCCGTGCCGCGTCGGCCTGGACTACGCGACGCCGGGCGAGACCCTGCTGCTCTTGAACTACGAGCACTTGGACACCCCCTCGCCCTACCGCTCGCGCCACGCCATCTACGTCAACGAGCGCGCGGCCGAGACGGCCACGCTCGAGGGCGAACTGCCCCCGGTGCTGAAGGACCGCATCGTCTCGCTGCGCGCCTTCGACGCCGACGGCATGATGACCTGGGCCGAACTGGTGGGGGCCGACGCCGACCTGGAAGCCGCGATCGGCCGCGGCCTCGCCGATCCGAAGGTGGCCTACCTGCATGCGCACAACGCCGAGCGCGGCTGCTATTCGGCCCGGATCGAACGCGCCTGAGGCCCGCCGGCGCGCCGCCTTTATGCTGAAGCTTCAAGCACTTGGCGGCGCGCCGGCGGTTCATTCAGATTGTCAGAACCCGGACAAATAGATAAGCAATTTCAAGACTTTAGAGGATTCTTAGGGATCGCCGCCGATCTTCCTGCCCGAAAGTGGGGGTGTGGGATGCAGCGTCTGCTCGACCTGGCCGAGCCGATACGGCCGATTTCGCCCGACGATCCCGGGGCCGCGGCCTACGAGAGGTTCGAAAGCGACCCCGACCTCCTCCTGATCCCCGTCGTCGACCTGGACGGCCGACCGCGCGGCCTGCTCGAGCGGACCGACT
Organism: Caulobacteraceae bacterium; assembly: GCA_035549595.1. Classification (GTDB taxonomy): domain Bacteria; phylum Pseudomonadota; class Alphaproteobacteria; order Caulobacterales; family Caulobacteraceae; genus Acaudatibacter. Next base: position 9,160 of record DASZQQ010000493.1, on the reverse strand, counting down.
TCGCCCTGAAGATGGCCAGCCAGTTCGGACGCGCGGTCTACGCCGGCCGACCGGTCGAGCTCCTGATGGCCCCCGACGCGGTGATGGTCGACGGCGACGCGCCGGTCGACGAGTTCGTCCAGGGCCATCTCGTCGAGCGCCCGGCCGCCCTGCTGCGCGGCTTCATCGTCACCCGCCAGGGCTGCTACGCCGGCGTCGGCACCGCGCTCTCCCTGCTGCAGGCGCAGAACGGGCGCATCCGCCAGGCGGCCGCCGATGCGCAGGCTTCCTTGCGCGCCAAGTCCGAGTTCCTGGCCGTGATGAGCCACGAAATCCGCACGCCGCTGAACGGGGTGCTGACCCTGGCCGACGTGATGGAGCGCCAGCTGACCCAGGAGTCGCTGCGGCCCTACGTCGGCGCGATCCTGACCTCCGGGCGCACCCTGCTGCGCCTGCTGAACGACGTCCTGGACCTGTCGCGGGCCGAGGGCGGCGCCCTGGCGCTGCAGGTCGCGCCGTTCCCGCTGGCCGGTGTGCTGGACGACATCGAGATGCTGTGGCGACCGCGCGCCTGCGAGCTGGGCCTCGCCTTCACCACCCGGCTCGACGCCGACGCGAACCTCTGGGTGGTCGGCGACTCCGTGCGCCTGAAGCAGATCATGAACAACCTCGTCGGCAACGCCCTGAAGTTCACGCGCCACGGCGAGGTCGCCGTGACCCTGAGCGCGCGGCGCGACGGCGAGGCGATGGTCGTCGAGGGCGCGGTGCGCGACACCGGCGCCGGCGTCGCGGCCTCGCAGATGGACCGCCTGTTCACCCCGTTCGGCCAGACCGACAGCGGCCGCCAGGCCGGCGGCGGCGCGGGCCTGGGGCTCTCGATCTGCCGCCAGCTGGCCGAGAACATGGGCGGCCGCATCTGGGCCGAGAGCGAGGAGGGCCGCGGCTCGACCTTCGCCTTCACCCTGCGCATGGACCCGGCGGCCGAGGCCCCCGCGGCCGGGGAGCCCGCCTCCGCGGACGAGGACGGCGCCATCGGCGGCCACATCCTGGTCGTCGACGACAACGCCACCAACCGCCTGGTGGCCGAGACCCTGCTGGGCATGGCCGGCTGCACCTACGAGACTGCGGTCGACGGCGCCGAGGCGGTGGCCAAGGCCATGGCGCGGCCGTTCGACCTGATCCTGATGGACATCAAGATGCCGGTCATGGACGGCCTGGAGGCCACGCGGCGCCTGCGCGCGGCGGGCGCGCGCCTGCCGATCATCGCGCTCACCGCCAACGCCGACCCGTTCGACGCCGAGCGCTACCGGCGCGAGGGCATGGACGGGGTGGTCGAAAAGCCGATCCGCCCGGAGGCCCTGTTCGGCGCCATCGCCGCGGCCCTCGGCGACGAGGGCCGCGCCGTCGCGGCGGCGTGAACGCCGGCGCCCGCCGGGTCGACCCTACTTCGCCGTCAGCTGGCCGCGGATCTCGCCGCCGGCGTGGGCGGCGGTGTGGACGTTGAAGTACCACTTGCCGGCCTTGAGGTCGGCGATCTGGGCGTCGGTCAGGGTCGCCGTGCCGCTGATCGGACTGGCCGGCGTGGCCACCATCACCACCGGCGGGGCGTTGGCCCCCGCCGCGGCGGGCCCGTGGAAGTGGGCCGCGACGCCCGGACCGGTCGTGCCGGAATAGGTGGCCTTGTAGGTGAAGGCCTTGGTGGCGGTGTCGAGCGTCGCCGTCACCTGCCCCGTTCCCTTGGAGTCGTTCGGCGGAACCTCGCTGGCGCCGTTGAGCGCGGCCCCGAACGTCAAGGTCTCGGCGCGCGCGCCGGCCGCGGCCAGAAGGGCGACGGCGGCCGTCGCGAGAAGCATTCCACTGCGCATGGGTCTTTGTCCTCCGGTTAGCGACGAGACGCCCCCCGCGGGGCACCCTAAGCCCGCGGCGCGGCTTGTCCACCGCCCCGCCCCCTCAGGACGTTGCGGCGGCGGCGCCCTCCGCGCTCCTGGCCGTGGCGGCCGGGGCCTGGATCAGCTCGATGACGTAGCCGTCCGGGTCCTTGGCCAGGCCGACGACGGCGCCGCCCAGGCTCTCGATCGGCGCCGGCTCGCGCGTCACCTCCAGGCCGTCGGCGCGGATTCGCGCGGCGATCGCCTTCGGGTCGGTGACGTAGAACACCAGCTTGACCGGGTTGTCGCGGTAGTTGCGCACCGAGCCGTCGGTCCAGTGCATCAGCACCACGGCGTTGCGGCCCTCGTGCGCCAGGACGATCTCGTCCATGTAGTCGAGCTTGAACCGCTGGGTCTCCTTCATGCCCAGGACGCGGCTGTAGAAGTCCGCCGAACGGGCGAGATCGCTGACCCCGATTCCGGTGGCCGTCAGGAAGTCCGGTGAGCGCATCTTGCGTTTCCTCGTCTCGTTGTCGTCTTGCTTGCTCCCGACACCTTAGGCGCCCGAGGCGCCCGCTGTGAACCGCGCCGAGACGAATGGGAGGCCGCCGCCATGGAATTCAGGTCGATCGCCTACGAGGTGAAGGGCCGCCGCGCCCTCATCACCCTGAACCGGCCCGAGCGCATGAACGCGATCGACCGCCACATGCCGCGCGAGATCGCCGACGCGGTGGCCATGGCCAACGAGGACAACGCCGTCCACGTGATCGTGCTGACCGGCGCCGGCAAGGGCTTCTGCGGCGGCTACGACCTCGTGGAGTTCGCCGAGCGGCGGCCGGCGCCGCGGCCGGAGGGCGACGGCGGACCGGCGGCGCAGGACAACGCCGAGCCCCTGCCCTGGGACCCGATGGCCGACTTCTACATGATGAACCAGAACACCCGCGACTTCATGAGCCTGTGGCGTTCGTTCAAGCCGACCATCGCCCGGGTGCACGGCCCGGCGGTCGCCGGCGGTTCGGACATCGCGCTGTGCTGCGACATGGTGCTGATGGCCGACGAGGCGCGCATCGGCTACCCGCCGGCCCGCGTCTGGGGCTGCCCGACGACGGCGATGTGGGTCTACCGGCTGGGGGCGGAGAAGGCCAAGCGCATGCTGTTCACCGGCGACCTCGTCGGCGGCCAGGAGGCCCTGAAGCTCGGCCTCTGCCTCGACAGCGTGCCGCTGGCCGACCTCGACGCCCGCGTCGACGCGATCTGCGCGCGCATCGAGGGCGTGCCGCGCAACCAGCTGATGATGCAGAAGCTGATGATCAACCAGGCCTTCGAGAACATGGGCCTGACCTCGACCCAGACGCTGGCCACCTTCTTCGACGGCGTCACCCGCAATTCGCCCGAGGGCGTCTGGTTCAAGCAGCAGGCCGAAGCGCACGGCTTCAAGGCGGCGGTCGCGATGCGCGACGGCGGCGATCCCATCGCCGAAGGCTGGAGCCGCCCCTTCCGCTCGACCTTCGGGCCGTACAGGCCTTAGGAAGGAGGGATAAGAACCAGGGAGAACGCGCGGATGTCGGGCAAGGTGCTGAGGGAAGACCGGGACGGGCTGGCGGTGCTGACGCTGAACCGGCCGGAGAAGCTGAACAGCCTGAACGTCGAGGTGTTCGAGGACCTGATGGCGCATGTGGAGGCGCTGGAGGGCCAGACCGAGAGCGTCGGCCTGGTGGTGCTGAAGGGCGCCGGGCGCTGCTTCTCCGCCGGCCACGACCTCGGCGACATCGCCGCGGGCGAACGGCTGCCGCGGCCGAACTTCCAGGCCCACGTCATCGAGCGCCTGGCCGGCCTGCCGCAGCCGGTGATCACGGCGGTGCACGGCCACTGCTACACCGGCGCCCTGGAACTGGCCCTCGCCGGCGACGTGATCCTGGCCGCCGAGAGCGCGAAGTTCGCCGACACCCACGCCAAGTGGTCGCTGACGCCGGTCTGGGGCATGAGCCAGCGCCTGCCGCGCCGGATCGGCCGGGCCCGGGCGCACGAGATGATGCTGACCTGCGCTACGATTTCGGGCGCCGAGGCGGCGGCCATCGGTCTCGCCAACCGCTGCTTCCCGGACGCCAGCTTCGAGGCCGACGTCGAGGCCTTCTGCCGCCAGGTGCTGGAAAACTCTTCCTACAGCCACCGCGCCAACAAGCGCCTGCTGCTGGAGACCGACGGCCTGCCCCTGGCCGCCGGCCTCGCCCACGAGATCTACACCAGCGCCGGCCGCGGCCCTGACATGCAGGAGCGCATCGGCGCCTTCATGAAGCGCAAGGGCTGAGCCCGCCGTTCAGCGTCCGCCCAGAACCATCCGGCGCAGCTCGACCCGGCGGGTCTTGGCCAGCCCCGTGGTCGTTCGCGGAAAGGCGCGGAAGATCTCCACACGCACGCGCTCGAAGATCTCCGACGGCCCCAGGCGCGCGGCGATCTCGACGGGGGTCAGGTCGGCCTGGGTCTGGACGCAGACCACGACTTCGGTGGCGCCGTCGTCGCCCTGGCCGGCGAACAGGCACACCTCCTCGACGCCCAGCGCCTGCTGCAGCGTCTGCTCGACGGGACCGACGGCGATCTTCCGGCCACGGATGTTCAGCACGTCGCCCGCCCGACCCAGGATGCGGATGCGGCCGTCCCCGCGCCGGACGGCGAGGTCGCCGGGGTAGAACCAGCCGTCGCGGAAGAACCGCGCCGTGGTCTCGTCGTCGTCGAGGTAGCCCTGGCTGTCGACCTCGGTGACCCGGATGCGAAGCTCGCCCTCGACGCCGTCGGCGCACGGCTCGCCCGCCTCGTCCGCCACCTCGATCCGCCGCGCCGGATTGGGCTTCAGCCAGACGAGGTCGTCGGCGTCACGGAACTCGGACAGCAGCAGGGCGGCGGCCATCTCGGTCGAAGAAAAGCCGACGACCAGCCGCGTGGCGATGCGCTGGACCGCCGCCTGCGCCAGCTCCGGCGAGGTGAAGCCGCCGCCGACCCGCAGCAGCAGCCGCTCCGACGGCGGGTGGCCGGGCGGGTGCGCCTCGACGATCGCCTTCAGGATCTCCGGCGTGGTCTGGGCGTAGGTCGGGTCGTGGCTCAGGAAGCGCGCCGCCGCGGAGGGAGTCTGGTCGCTGACGACGGTCCCGCCGGCGTGCCAGACGGCCTGGGGCGACTTGAAGCCGATGCCGGTCCACAGGCCGTAGCTGAGCACGTGATAGACGGTGTCCGGACCGAAGCCGGAGACCCGGACGCGGGCCTCGTTGCGGCCCTCGTCCGACGCGCCGTCGGCCAGCACCTTCTTGAACGCGCCCGTGGTGCCCGACGAATAGAGGATGTGGCCGCCGATCGCGCCGCCGCGCGGGGGCAAGAGGCCCGGCTCGCCCTGGAACGCCGCGGCCGGAATGGAGAGGCTGGGCGCCGCCGCGAGGGCGCCGGCCGCGGGCGCCTGAGGGTCCGTCGGTCCCCTCAGCACGGCGACGAGTCCGCGTATCGCGAGCGCCTCGGCGTCGGCCATGGAGAAGGCGACGAGGGTGGTCAAACCCAGCGCCCGGGCGCCGAGCACCAGCAGCCACGCCTCCAGGGCGTCCGGCGCCAGGACCACGGCGACGCCCTCGCCAGGCAGGCCCTGCGCCGCCAGGAACCGGCGCGTCGCCTCGATGGCGGCGGCGAAGGCGGCGTAGCCGACGCGCCGCTCGTTGTGGATCAGGGCGACGGCGTCCGGTCGGGCCACTGCGTGCTCGGCGATGCGGTCGAGGATCATGGCGCCGGCCCTCAGTCGAACCGGCCGAGGTCGCGGGCCTGGGCGACGTAGCGCGCGCGCCAGTCGTCGCTGAGGGCGTCGCGCTGGACCTCGACGCTGACTTTGGAGAGGTCGACGACCGGGCGCTCCTCCAGGCCGATGAAGCGGGCGACGGCCTCGGCGGTCTCCTGCGGCTGGCGCACGATCCGCTCGTATTCGAGATGCAGCACCGGGATGTCGTTGCGGCTCAGGTAGTAGGCCCACCGGGTCCGGGCGCGAAGCAGCCGCACGAGCTCGTTGTTGATATGGTCGAAGTCGTAGACCGGCTCGGCCTGCGGCTGGCGGTGCGCCACCCACTGCTGGGTCTGCATTGCGCGCACGTGCGAGATCGCCTGGCCGAGGGCGTCGAGCCGCACCAGGCTGATGAACTTGAGGTTCGGCAGCCGCTCGGCCCATCGCGTCGCCGCCACGTGGTCGAAGATGTGGGCGAAGATCTTCAGCCCGTAGACGCCGTTCGGCGTCGCGCCGAGCTTCAGCAGTGCGGGGATCTGGTCCTCAGGGTCGAGCGGGTAGTCGGTAAAGCCCCGCCCCCGGCGCATGGTGTTGGCGTTGAAGTACTCGGTGGGAACGCCCAGCACGCCGGTCGATTCAAGGACCCGGCACAGCCAGGTGCTGCCCGACCTCGGCTCCGTACAGATTGCATACCCCCGCATGGACCGTCCATCGCGTGCATCTTCAAGCGCAGCCATAGCAGACGGCGCGCCCTCATGAAGCGCAAGGGCTAGGGCCCCCACAGCCCAGACTTGCATCGCGGGGCGGCGCACGCGACCATCGCGGCGTGGGGGCTGGCATGACGACGGCAGAACAGACGGCAGGACCGTCGCGCTTCGATACCAGCCGCGTCGTCGCGCGGATGGTCGAATTCCTGCGGCGGCGGGGCTTCGCCCTCGCGGCGCTGTCTCTCGTGATCGTCGGTGCGCCGACGGCTGGGCTGGAATGGATCGAAGAGGCCTACCTCAGCACGATCGTGCCCTATGACAGTGTCCTCGGGAGCGTCGCGCTCGGGGAACTTCGCGGCCTGGTCGATGGGGTTCTGTCAGCCGTCATGCTCGGCTGGGTCGTTCCGCGCATGGCGGCCGCCGCGACCGGGGATGCGGGCGCCCGTCGAGGCTTGTCCATCGGACGCTTCGGCTTGCTGGTGGCCGGCTCCCTGGTCGTGACCTTCTGCGTGTCGGGCGCCTTGTGTCTGCTTGTCGTTCCGGGCGTCCTGCTGTCGCTGGCCTGGGCGATGTGGGCGCCGGTGCTGGTCACCGAGACCCCGGGGATCGGCGAGGCCCTCAACCGCAGCGTAGAGCTGACGCGGGGCCACCGGGGGGCGATGTTCCTCGCGTTCCTCGCGGTCTTCGTGGCGTATGGGATTGCTCTGCTTTTCGCCGCGAAAGGCTCGCTCGTGAACGCCGGCCGGGACCCGGTCTACCGGTTCGGCTTGTTTCCCGCGATCTTGGCCGGGCAATACGCAATCCAAGCCGTGCTGACGTCATCCTTCTACGTGGAGCTGGTGACTTTCAAGGACGGCGGCTTCCGGTCTCATCTGGCCAGCGTGTTCGACTGAGGGAGACAGGTTCTCCTGCCACGTCCTGACGTCCCGCGGCCCTAAGCTCCACGGCGCGCCTTCGTCGCAGCAGGTTCACCGTTCGTTCTTGCTGTGATAACGACTCTCCGTACTAGATAAGGGGGCTGGCCTTCCGTCTCCCTGGCCGGCTTCGAGCGAGCATGATGTCCGACCAATCCCGCTTCATCCGCGTGCGCGGCGCGCGCGAGCACAATCTGAAGGATGTGAGCCTCGACATCCCGCGCGGCGAGCTGGTCGTGCTGACCGGGCTGTCGGGTTCGGGCAAGTCGAGCCTGGCGTTCGACACCATCTACGCCGAGGGCCAGCGGCGCTACGTCGAGAGCCTGTCGGCCTATGCGCGCCAGTTCCTGGAGCTGATGAGCAAGCCGGACGTGGACCTGATCGAGGGCCTGTCGCCGGCGATCTCGATCGAGCAGAAGACCACCAGCCGCAACCCGCGCTCGACGGTCGGCACGGTCACCGAGATCCACGACTACATGCGCCTGCTGTGGGCGCGCGTCGGCGTGCCCTATTCGCCGGTCACCGGCCTGCCGATCGAGAGCCAGACCGTCAGCCAGATGGTCGACAAACTGACCGCCCTGCCCGAGGGGACGCGTCTGTATCTGCTGGCTCCGGTCGTGCGCGACCGCAAGGGCGAGTACCGCAAGGAGATCGCCGGCTGGCAGAAGGCCGGCTACCAGCGCCTGAAGATCGACGGCGAGTACTATCCGATCGAGGACGCGCCGGCGCTCGACAAGAACTTCAAGCACGACATCGACGTGGTCGTGGACCGCCTCGTCACCCGCGAGGGCCTGGAGAGCCGCTACGCCGACAGCCTGGAGCAGGCGCTGCGGCTGGCCGACGGCATCGCCGTGGCCGAGTGGGCCGACGTCGCCGAGGGCGAGACCGAGCCCCGGCGCATGATCTTCTCCGAGAAGTTCGCCTGCCCGGTCTCCGGCTTCACCATCGCCGAGATCGAGCCGCGCCTGTTTTCGTTCAACGCCCCGGCCGGCGCCTGCCCGGCCTGCGACGGCCTGGGCATGAAGCTCGCCTTCGACGCCGACCTGGTGGTCCCGGACAAGAACAAGACCCTGCACAAGGGCGCCGTCGCGCCCTGGGCCAAGGGGCCCTCCCCGCTCTACACCCAGACCCTGCAGGCGCTGGCGCGGCACTACGGCTTCTCGATGGACGAGCCGTGGTGGAAGCTGCCCGAGAAGGCCCGCGAGGTGGTGCTGCAGGGCTCGGGGACGGAGAAGATCCGCTTCGTCTACGACGACAACGCGCGCAAGTACGAGGTCAACAAGACCTTCGAGGGCGTGCTGCCGAACCTGGAGCGGCGCTGGCGCGAGACGGACTCCAGCTGGGTGCGCGAGGAGCTCGCCCGCTTCCAGTCCGAGAGCCCGTGCGAGGTCTGCCACGGCGCGCGCCTGAAGCCCGAGGCTCTGGCGGTGAAGGTCGGCGGGCGCAACATCGCCGAGGTCTCGACGATGGCGATCCGCCCCGCGCGCGACTGGTTCGCGGCCCTGGACGACCAGCTCAGCGAAAAGCAGATGGAGATCGCCAAGCGAATCCTGAAGGAGATCAACGACCGCCTGCGGTTCCTGGTCGACGTGGGCCTGGAGTACCTGAACCTGTCGCGCAGCTCGGGCACCCTGTCGGGCGGCGAGAGCCAGCGCATCCGCCTCGCCAGCCAGATCGGCTCGGGCCTGACCGGGGTGCTCTACGTGCTCGACGAGCCGTCGATCGGCCTGCACCAGCGCGACAACGCCCGCCTGCTGACCAGCCTCAAGGGCTTGCGCGATCTCGGCAACTCGGTGCTGGTGGTCGAGCACGACGAGGAGGCGATCCTCACCGCCGACCACGTGATCGACATGGGGCCCGCCGCCGGCATCCACGGCGGCGAGGTGATCGCCGAGGTGTCGGACCTGTCGATCAGGAACGCCCGCGACTGGTTCGGAAGCG
>DASZQQ010000492.1:0-4459 GCA_035549595.1 Caulobacteraceae bacterium | reverse complement strand
GGGGACACACACGCGTGCCGCACGCGTAGACTTCAGATCGGGCGCCCGGGCACGCGTGTGGGTCCCCACTTTCCAAACGACGAACGCCCCGCCGGGTTCGGCGGGGCGTCTCGCGGCTGCGTCTTGGGGGGAGGACCTATTCCGCAGCCAGGGCCACGCTCGCGCGGTCCTTGAAGTTGATGGTCTTCAGGTAGGCGATGCCTTCCTCGGCGATGTCGTCGCCGACCATGCGGTCGCCTTCCATCTTTAGCTCCTCCATGTCGACATACATGCCGTAGAAGGCGCGCGTGCGGTCGGTGATGATGCCCGCGTTCAGGAGCGTCTTGATCAACACCCGGAAGATGTTGGTCGCTTCCTTCATGTCCTGGCGGCGGGCCTCGTCGGTGGCGATCTCGGCGAATTCCTGAATCACCTTGTCGGGGTCCATGCCGAACTCCTCGAACAGGTCGCGCTGCTCGGAGGGGGCGACGAGGTTGAAGAGCAGGGTCTGGAAGCAGTGGGCCGCCCAGTCCTCGATGATGTTGTGCTCTTCCGGCGTCAGCTTGGGCACGGTGCGGTCGGCCCAGATCTTCCCGAACTTGTGGTGGAAGGCCTCGTCGGTCATGACGAGCTGCATCAGCTTGCGGCCGAGGGGATCGCGCAGCTTCTGGAAGAAGGTGGCGAAGGCGCCCATGGCCAGGCCCTCGACCAGCATCTGCATGCCGATGATCTTCTTGTAGACCTCGGGCGAGGAGATGATCTCGACCAGCAGGTTCTGCAGCACCGGGCTGCAGGCGGCCGGGCGGCCCCAGCGGGCCTTGATGTACTGGGCGAAGGCGGTGACGTGGCGCGCCTCTTCGCGGGTCTGGTTGGCCGCGTACTCCTGGGCGCCCTGGTCGTAGAGCACGTGGCACAGGCTGGCCGACAGGTTCAGCGCGCCCTGCTCGCCGTGCAGGATCGACGAGAACGAGCGCAGCGTCTGGGCGTTGATGAACGCGATCCGCTTCTTCGGATCGGCCAGCATCTCCTTGCCGTAGTTGGTCTGCAGGACGCCGATCATCTCCTCGGGGAGCAGCGCCTCGTTCTCCATGTCGAACGGCTCGGAGAAGTCGATGTACTTCTTGTCGAGCGGATCCCAGAAGTGGTCGTGCGTGGCCGAGATGATCTTGTCGAAGGCCGTCGAGCGCTGGTTGTAGCGGTCGAGTTCGAGCATGGACTCGAAGTCGGTCGGGGCGACGGCGCGGTAGACGACGTCCTTGGTGATGTTGCCATCGGCCATGCGGGGGCTCCCTTCTCCCAGAGGCTATTCATTCTCAAGATGAACAGCGATCACCGGGCCGTCAAGGAAAATGACGCCGGCGTCACGAATTTAAATTCCCGGTAAGGTTTGGAACCCGCGACCCGCTCGCGTCCTCCCCCCCCTTCATGGGGAGGGACAGCCGGCGAAGCCGGCAGGGTGGGGATGTCGGACGGAGCAGGGCGCTAGCCAGTTGGCGTTCGGGCGGCGTCACACTTCCCCACCCCGGCCGCCGCGCGGCCTTTCCCTCCCCATGAAGGGGAGGGAGCGAAGGGCCTCCAGCACCGCCTCCGCCAGGAAACTCACGCCATGCCCGGCGCCCTCGACGGTGACGAAGCGCTTCCAGGGCGCCTCGATCGTCTCGAACCAGGCCCGGACGTCGGCGGTGACGGTGTAGGCGTCCTCGGCGCCCTGGATCAGGAGCATGGGAATCTCGAAACCGGTCCCGAGATCGGCGGCGTCGAAGGCCCAGAGCTCGGACCGCAAGGCCCGGTACGCGGCCGCGCCGCGCTCGCGCGGGTCGACCGGATCCAGGTCCGGGGCGATCCAGCTCGCCCCCGGCGGCGGATCGCCGACCTCGGCCATGACCGCTCCGAGGGCGGCCATCTCGCGGGCGGTGAAGCCGTTGGCGTATTTCGACAGCACGAGGTCGCCGGCCATGTCCGGCCACGGCGGCGGCCCGGCGGCCTCCAGCTGGGCAAGCGCCGCCGCGTCCGCGGCCGCGCGCGCCCGCTCCAGCGCCAGGGCGTAGCTCAGTCCCTGCTGGCGCGCCCAGGCGGTGATCTGGCCGAGCCCGGCGTAGGCGGCGAAGAGGTCCGGCCGGGCGCGCAGCATTGTCAGCCCGCTCACCGTGCCGCCGGAGACGGCCATCAGCACCAGCGGCCGCCCGCCGAGCCGCGCCGAGACCGCCTCGGCCACCGCCACGCCGTCGGCGGCGATGCGGTCGAAACCGTAGGGCGCGGGCTCGCCGTTGCGGGCGAAGGTCGCCCCGGCGCCCGGCTGGTCCCACTGCACGACGACGAGCTCGGCCTCCCAGGGGGCGTAGAGCGGGGCGAGGCGGCTGAGCGCCGCCCCGGCGCCGCCGACGACCAGCACGGCGGGGGCCTCGCGGTCGTCGCCGCGGATCGTCACCCACTGCGGCTCGCCGCGCACCTCGAGGAACAGGCCCTCCTCGATCCGTTGTCCGGCCATGGTCCGTCTCCCGCGCAAACGAAAACCCCCGCCGGCGGCCGGCGGGGGTCGATGGGGAAGCAGACGCCGCCAACGGCGGCGCCGTCAAGCCTATTCGGCGGCGACGAGGCCGGCCGCGCCGCGCTCGGCGCGGTCCTTGAAGTTGATCCCCTGCAGATAGGCGATGCCCTCCTCGGCGATCGCTTCGCCTGGCATCACGTCGCCCTCGGCCTGCAGCTCGTCCATGTCGACGAAGGCCGCGTAGAAGCTGCGCGTGCGCTCGGTGATGATGTGGCCCGACAGCAGGGTCTTGATCAGGACCCGGAAGATGTTGGTCTCGCCCTTCAGCTTGCGGTTCGGGTCGCGCCTGGCCCGCATCTCGGCGAGGCTCTCCATGACCCGCTGCGGGTCGAGGCCGAACTGGCCGTAGATCACCTGCTGCTGGGTCGGGGCGCCCTGGTTGAACATCAGGCTCTGGCAGCAGTGCGCGGCCCAGTCCTCGACCACGTTGCGCTCGGCCTGGGTCAGCATGGGCACGGTGCGGTCGGCCCAGATCTTCCCGAACCTGTGGTGGAAGGCCTCGTCGGTCATCACCAGCTGGAACAGCTTCTTGGCCAGCGGGTCGCGGTTGTTGCGATAGCCGTTGGCGAAGGCGCCCATGGCCAGGCCTTCGACCAGCATCTGCATGCCGACGATCTTCTTGTAGACCTCCGGCGCCTCGATGATCTCGACCAGCAGCGTCTTCAGCGCCGCGCCGCACTCCACCGGCCGGCCCCAGCGGGCCTTGATGAACTTGGCGAAGGCGGTGACGTGGCGCGCCTCTTCGCGGGTCTGGTTGGCCGCGTACTCCTGGGCCCCCTGGTCCCAGAGCACGTGGCACAGCGAGGCCGAGAGGTTCAGCGCCCCCTGCTCGCCGTGCAGGATCGACGAGAAGTTCCACAGCTGCATGTAGTTGATGAAGCGGATGCGCTCCTTCGGATCGCTCAGGCTCTCGTTCACGTACGGGATGCGCAGCGCCGGCACGTGCTCGTCGGCGAGCATCGCCTCGTTCTCGAGGTCGAAGGGCGTCTCGAAGTCGATGTACTTCGCATCGAGCGGGTCCCAGAAGTGGTCGTGGGTCGCCGAGATGATCCGGTCGAAGGCGGTCGAGCGCTTGCCGTAGCGGTCCAGCTCCAGCATCGCCTCGAAGTCGTCCGGGGCCACCGCGTCGTAGGCCCGGTCCTTGGTGATGTTGCCGTCCGCCATCGGAGGTCTCCTGAAGGTCCGTCCCGCCGGCCGCTATCCGTCGACGAGCTGCTGGAAAAGGGCGCCCAGCCGGTCGGCGTAGGCGCTGCGTTCGGGTTCGGCGAGGGTCTCCTCGCGGATCAGGCCCTCGACCAGGAGCCCGATGAACAGCGACGAGAAGAGGCGCGCCCTGGCCATGGCGTCCGGCCCGCCGAGCCAGTCGCGGATCGGCCCCATGAACCGCTCCTGCGCCGTCTCGCTCAGCATGTGCGCGGTGGAGGGCGAGGTCGCGGCGCGCAGCACCAGCTTGAAGCCCAGCATCGCCTGGAAGTTCTCCGGGCTGCGCTCGGCGAAGACGCGGGCCACGCGGGCGCCGAAGCCGGCGCGTTCGCCCTCGAAGAACTGGGCCGAATGGATCGCCGCGCGCAGGCAGGCCTGGAACAGGCCCTCCTTGCCGCCGAAGTAGCGGTTGATCAGGGCCGCATCGACGCCGGCCTCGGCGGCGATGTCGCGCAGATAGGCGCCCTCGTAGCCACTCTCGGCGAAGTGCCGCTTGCCGGCCGCCAGGATCGCCGCGCGCGTCGCCTCGGCGTTGCGCCGCCGCACTTCGGGCGGACGTTCGAGCACAAGGTCGTCGGCGGGCTTTGTCATCGGCGGGTGACACCCTACGCCAACGACCGGGCGTTGTCAGCGGGCGCTGCTGCGCCGCTTTTTTTGAACCACGAAGCACGCGAAGCACACGAAGGGCTCCGGGCAACGGCCGCGCGCAGCGCATTCATTTCAAGGCGG
>DASZQQ010000491.1:0-8844 GCA_035549595.1 Caulobacteraceae bacterium | reverse complement strand
TGGAGGCAGGCGCCTTGGTGGTCGAGGCCGGCGATCGATGACGAGCGAAATCCAGATCGCCGGCCGCAGGATCGGCGCTGACCACCCGCCGTTCGTGATCTGCGAGCTGTCGGGCAACCACAACGGCAGCCTGGAGCGGGCGCTCTCCATGATCGACGCGGCCGCGGCCACCGGCTGCGACGCCATCAAGCTGCAGACCTACACCCCCGACACCATCACCCTGGACTGCGACGGCCCCGGCTTCCGCATCGAGGACGGGCCCTGGGCGGGACGGACGCTGCACGACCTCTACGCCGAGGCCTACACCCCCTACGCGTGGCACGCGGCCCTGTTCCAGCGCGCCCGCGAGCGCGGCGTGATCCTGTTCTCGACGCCGTTCGACGACACCGCCGTCGACCTGCTCGAGAGCCTGGGGGCGCCGGCCTACAAGATCGCCTCGTTCGAGGCCGTGGACCTGCCGCTGATCGCCCGCGTGGCCCGCTGCCACAAGCCGATGATCATCTCCACGGGCCTGGCGAGCCTGGCCGAGATGGAGGCGGCCCTGACCACGGCGCGCGACTACGGCGCCGCGGGGGTGGTGCTGCTGCACTGCGTCAGCGCCTATCCGGCCCCCATCGAGGAGGCCAACGTGCGCACCGTGCCCGACCTCGCCGCGCGGTTCGGCGTCGTCGCGGGCCTCTCCGACCACACGCCCGGGACGGCCGCCTCGGTGGCCGCCGTGGCCCTCGGCGCGGCGGTGATCGAGAAGCACTTCACCCTGGCCCGCGCCGACGGCGGGCCGGACGCGGCCTTCTCGCTGGAGCCGGCCGAGTTCACCGCCCTCGTCGCCGACTGCAAGGCCGCCTGGCGCGCCCTCGGCCGGGCGACCTACGACGAACTCGGCTCGGAAAAGGCCGCCGCTGGCCACCGCCGTTCGCTCTACGTCGCCGCCGACGTCAGGGTCGGCGAGGTGCTGACCGCGGCCAACGTCCGCTCCGTGCGCCCCGGCTACGGCCTGGCGCCCAAGCACCTGCCCGAAATCCTCGGCCGCAAGGCCGCCCGCGACCTGAAGTACGGCGAACCCCTCGCCTGGACCATGATCGCCTGATCTCCCTCCGCTTGCATGGGGAGGGAGAGCGCAGCGAAGCTTCGCAGGGTGGGGGAGTCGGACGCTTCAACGATGCCAAGCGGCTGGCGTCCTGCACCGGCACACATCCCCACCCTGTCGGCTTCGCCGACTTTCCCTCCCCATGGAAGGGGAGGGAGGCGCCGTTACGGCCCCGCGCGGTCGATGGCCAGGTCGGCGTCGGTGGGGGCCTTGCCGCCGCGTTCCTTCATCATCTTCAGCAGGCCCGCGTCGATGACGGCGCGCTGGTTCGGCAGGAAGATCGGGTAGCGCAGGCCCTCTCGCCGCGAGGCCGAGGCGACCTGGTCGTCGTTGGCGAAGATGTAGAACCCCTGGTAGGCGCCGATCTCGTCGCGGCCCTCCTCCAGGCGCAGGCCCTCGATCTGGGCGGCGCAGCTGTCGAGATTGGCCACCTTGCGTGCGATCACCTCGAAGCCGGGCTTGCCGGCCTTCTCGACGTAGCGCCAGCAGACGCCGATGTCGGTGGGCGCCTCCGGCGAGCTGTCGCAGGCGCTGAGCGCCGGGGCGGCGATCGCCAGGACGGCGGCGAGGATGATGGCGCGGCGGATGGCGGAACTCCCGACGGACGCTCCTAACTAGGGAGCGGCGGGCGTTGAGTCCATGCAGGCCGGGGACATGATCCTGCCGCAGGCAGGTTCGTGTCCCCTCCAGAAGGCTTCGGCAGATCAAGGGGACATGAACCCGCCGCGGGCGGGATCAAGTCCCCGGAGCGTCAGGCCGCCATGCCGCCGGCGCTGAGCAGGCTCTTCACCTTGCCGAGCAGTTCGGGAGTCTGGGCGAGTTCCGCGCGGGCCTCGTCCGACTTCAACAGCTTCAGCACCGCCAGCTTGGCCCGGTCGGCCGCCGGTCCCGCCGGCGCGGCGTCGCCGGAGGCCATGCGCAGCAACATGGTCAGGCGATGCGAGACGGGAGCCTTGGCGCCCAGCAGGGCCTGGCAGATCTTGGCGTCGGCCTCGACCCCGTCGCCGAGCTCGCCCAGCTTGGCGCGCATCGTCGCCAGCTCCTCGCCCGAGAGGCCGGCCCGCGCCAGCGACTTCTGCAGCTGGGCCAGGGCGGCCAGGCGCACGGCCGGGGAGTCCGGCCCGTAGCGCATGTCCTTCTCGAACTTCAGCGCCCCGATCGCGGCGGCGAGCCAGCGCGCGGCCTGGCGCTTGTTGGCCCCGCCGATGACGTTCTCGACCAGGCGGATCAGCGCCTCGGCCTCCTCGCGCGGCGAGGCGTTCTGGCCGAGGTAGGCGTCGACGAACTCGCCGGTGACCAGCATCTTCGAGCGGTTGGCGAAGGCCTCCTGCACATCGTCGATCGGCAGCATCTGGCCCGAGGTGGCGGTCAGCGCCATGGCGAGCGCGCGCAGCAGCTCGATCTCCTCGACCGGGTTGGTCGGCCGAAGGCGACGCGGACCGTTCAGCTCGGCCAGGACGCGCTTGGCGATGGCGATCCGGGCGCTGGCGAACGGCGGCTTCTCGAGCCACTCGGCCAGGCGCACCGCGGGGCCCTCCAGCGGCGGCATGATCTTGGCCACCGTCGGCTCGGCTTGGATCAGCAGCTCCACCGTCTCGTGCGCGGCCAGGCGCGTCATGGCGGCCAGGCGCGAGCCCAGGTCCAGCTCGGCGCCCAGCAGGTCGGCGAGGCCCGCCTTGGACTCCAGGATCTCCGACAGCGGCTGCTCGAGCACGTGGAAGGCCAGCGCCCGCGCCGGGTCGTCGGCCGGCGCCTGTTCGGCGAGGTCGAGCAGCACCGCGACCTTGCCGTCCCAGGTCTTCGATGTCGCCATGGCCCCGGCCACGGCGCAGCCCAGCAGGTAGGCGCGGTCGGAGGTCTCGGCCAGCTTGCGCACCAGCGCGCCGAAGTGCTCCTTCTCGAGGTCCGGAAGGGCGCCGCGGCGCTTGTCCTTGATGATCCGGTCGATGGTGCGCTGGGCGAGCGTCTGGAACGCGCGGATCAGCTCGTGCACGCCGACGCCGCGGGCCTGGGCCTCGGGCACGGCGATCTTCTGCACCGCGTGCTGCAGGTCGTTGCCGGCGGCGTCCAGCCGCTCGGCCAGGTCCGGCCGGTGCAGCAGCTCCCACGGGGTGGCGCGGTAGCGGTGCAGCCAGCCTTCCAGCAGCCGGCCGATGCGGTCGCGGGCGTGGCGCGTGTAGAGGTCGCTGGGCGAGACGCACAGGGGATCGCGATTCTCGATCACCTTCTTGGGCTTGGCGTCGGCGATCTCGCCCTTGGTCATCAGGGTGGAGCTGCGGAACTCCCCCGACTCCTCGTCGAAGGTCTCCTTGGTCACCCGCACGGCGGCCACGCGGCGTTCGGCCAGCAGCGCCTCGGCGGTGTCCATCACCTGCTGGCGGCTCTCGCTGGCCATGTCCAGCTTCCAGGGCGACTGCGGCTGGCGGCGGACGAAGAGTTCGAAGTGGACCTGCGCCGACATTCAGGGGACCTGGGCTTGTTTCCGGAGCGAAATCCTCGCCGATCAAGCTTAAGACGGTCTTGCATTTCACCGGGCGCGGCCCAATTGACGCCACGGTCCCATTGGAATTGGCGGCAGGCTCCGCCACAGGTTTGAAGGCGCGGGCCAGGACCGTTACGGTTGTCGACTTTCAGGCCCGCGGGAAGGAATCCAGGCACTCCATGGCGAATATCACCCTGGTGGACGACGACGAGAACATCGTCGCTTCGGTCTCGCTGGCGCTCGAAAGCCACGGTCACACCGTCAAGGCGTTCTTCGACGGCGCCTCGGGCCTGGCGGCGCTGGAGAGCAATCCGCCCGACCTTGCCATCCTCGACGTGAAGATGCCGCGCATGGACGGCATGGAAGTGCTGCGCCGGCTGCGCCAGACTTCAGAGGTGCCGGTGATCATCCTGACCTCGAAGGACGAGGAGATCGACGAGATCCTCGGCTTCAACCTCGGCGCCGACGACTACATCCACAAGCCGTTCAGCCAGAGGCTGCTGATCGAGCGGGTGAAGGCGGTGCTGCGCCGCGCGGGCCGCGACGAGGCCGAGAGCGCCGCCGCGGCGGCGGGCGTCCAGGCCCCGGGCTCCAAGGCGATCAAGCGCGGACGCCTGACGCTCGACCCGGCCCGCCACGACTGCCTGTGGGACAACAAGCCCGTGCGCCTGACGGTGACCGAGTTCCTGCTGCTGCAGTCGCTGGCCCAGCGGCCCGGCTTCGTGAAGAGCCGCGACAACCTGATGGACGCGGCCTACGACGATCAGGTCTACGTCGACGACCGCACCATCGACAGCCACATCAAGCGCATGCGCAAGAAGTTCCGCCAGGTCGATCCGGAGTTCGACTCCATCGAGACCCTGTATGGCGTCGGCTACCGCTATCGCGAATCCTGACGCCGAGGCCCGAGGCGCCGAGCCGCGCCGCCGCGTCTGGCCTGTCGGCTCGCGGCTGGGGCGCCTGATCATCGCCCTGCAGCTGGTCGGCCTTGCGGTCCTGGTCGGCGGCGCCCTGGTGCTGAACGAACTTCGCCGCGGCCTCGTCGACGCCCGCATCGAGAGCCTGACCCTCGAGGGCCAGGTGGTGGCCAACGTCATCGACCAGACCGCCACGCTCGGCGACCCGCCCGGGCTGCAGGCCGACGTCGCGGCCAACGTGCTGCAGAACCTCTATATCCCCCGATCCCAGCGCGTGCGCCTGTTCGACGCCGAGGGCCACCTGCTGGCCGACTCCATGGTCGTGGCCGACCGGGTGGAGTCCGCGCCCCTGCCGCCGGCGCGCAAGCCCGACGAGAAGCCGGTCAGACTGGCCATCCCGGGGTTCGGGCCCAAGGCGAAGCCCGACGACGCGGCCCGCGCCCTCGCGGCCGAGGTCAGCCGGGCCCTGAGCGGCCGGCCGGCCAGCGACACGCGCCTGTCGGAGGGCGGCCGGCGCGTGGTCTCGGTGTCGCTGCCGATCCAGCACGTGCGCGAGGTCCTGGGCGTGCTGACCCTCGAGGCCGGCGACGTGGACCAGATCATCGCCGCCGAGCGCACGGCCCTGATCCCCTTCGCCCTGGTGGCCGTCGGCGTGACGCTGCTGTCGTCGCTGCTGCTGACCCAGCTGGTCGCCCGCCCGATCCTGCGCCTGGCCTCGGCCGCCGACCGGGTGCGCCTGTCGCGCGCCAGGGCCATCGACCTGCCGGACCTGGCCGAGCGCAACGACGAGATCGGCGACCTGACGCGCTCGCTCACCGACATGACCAAGGCGCTCAGCGACCGCATCGACGCCATCGAGAGCTTCGCCGCCGACGTGGCGCACGAGATTCGCAACCCGTTGACCTCGATCCGCTCGGCGACCGAGACCCTGAGCCTGGTCAAGGACGACGCGCCACGCGAGAAGCTGATGGGCATCCTGAAGCAGGACGTGGGGCGCCTGGACCGCCTGATCACCGACATCTCCAACGCCTCGCGGCTCGACGCCGAGCTCGCGCGCGAGGCGCCGCGCCCGCTCGACCTGGAGCGCCTGCTGCAGGAGATCGCCGGCTTCTACGAGGCCACGGCCAAGGAGGGCGACCCGCACGTGCGCTTCTCGCCGGTGGCCGGGCGGCACGACCCCATGCTGGTGGCCGCGCGCGAGGGGCCTCTGGGCCAGGTGTTCCGCAACCTGATCGACAACGCCCGCTCGTTCAGCCCCGAGGGCGGCGAGGTGCGCGTGGCGTTGGCCCGCGGCCGCGGCGAGGTCGTCGCCACCATCGACGACGACGGGCCCGGCATGCCGCCGGAAAACCTGGAGACGGTGTTCGAGCGCTTCTACACCTCCCGGCCCAAGGGCAAGGCGTTCGGCGGGAACTCCGGCCTCGGCCTTTCCATCGCCCGCCAGATCGTCGAGGCGCACAAGGGCCGCGTCTGGGCCGAGAACCGCCAGGACGCGGAGGGGCGCGTGACGGGCGCGCGCTTCTGCGTCGCCCTGCCCGCCGCATGATCCTGCACGCCGGCCTGATCGCCCTGCGCTGCGACGGGGAGTGGCTGGGGGCGCTGATCGAAGGCCCGTCCGGCGCCGGCAAGAGCGACCTGGCCCTGCGCGCCCTCGACCAGGGCTTCCGCTTGGTCGCCGACGACCGCACCGTCGTGTTCGTCTCGGAAGGCCGGCTCTACGGCCGCGCGCCCGACACCCTGGCCGGCCTGATCGAGGCGCGGGGCGTGGGGATCCTGGCCGTCACGCCCCTGCCATTCGCCCGCATCGGCCTTCGCCTACGCTGCACTGCGGAAATGTCGCAGCCGGAGCGGCTGCCCGACCCCCATATCGAAAGCCTTATGGGTGTTGACGTTGCGTCGCTCGACATGGCCCCGCTGGAGCCCGCTGCGCCCGCGAAGGTGCGCCGGGCCCTGGAGGGTCTTGGACGGCGCGCGCAACAGGCGTATCAAGCCCCCTTCGCGCCGTCCGCACGGCGCCTGGGGGCTTAAGGGATTTCCCTTTGAGGCATCTGGCATGATCGGGCTCGTGATCGTTACGCACGGGCGGCTGGCGCAGGAATTCGTCTACGCGATGGAGCACGTGGTGGGGCCGCAGACCGCGGTGGCCGCCATCTGCATCGGTCCGGACGACGACATGGAGCGCCGCCGGCGCGACATCCTGAAGGCCTGCGGCGAGGTCGATTCCGGCGAGGGCGTGATCCTGCTGACCGACATGTTCGGCGGCACCCCGTCCAACCTCGCCATCTCGGTCATGGAGCAGACCAAGGCCGAGGTGATCGCCGGCCTCAACCTGCCGATGCTGATCAAGCTGGCCTCCCTGCGCACCCGCGAACCACTGGCCACCTGCGTCGCCCACGCCCAGGAGGCCGGGCGCAAGTACATCTCCGTCGCCAGCTACGTCCTCGCCGGCGAGAAGTGAGCGTCGCCAGCGCCTCCGTCGAGATCGTCAACGAGCGCGGCCTGCACGCCCGCGCCTCGGCCAAGTTCGTCAAGCTGGCGACCAGCTTCGACGCCGAGGTGCAGGTGTCGAAGGACGACAACACCGTCGACGCGCGCTCGATCATGGGCCTGATGATGCTGGCGGCCGGCATCGGCTCGACCATCCGCATCAGCGCCGAGGGTCCGGAAGCGCAGCAGGCCGTCGAGGCCCTGACGGACCTCGTCGCCAACCGTTTCGAGGAAGACCGCTAGAGCCTTCCCCGGTCAGGTCGAATCGACCCGACCGGGACAAGAAGGCTCGATTCTTGGAGTTTGAGCGCCTCCTGATCGCCAAACCGGTTCCCACTTTGGCGGGAAGCGCCCTAGGTTGATCTGGCACAAGGCGGCCGGACGGCGCGCGCGGGAGCCTGGGTCGTCGAGGAAAACGCCATGGCCCTTCGCCCGCCACGCCGGTCTGCGGCCTTGAGCACGCGGTGCTCCCCGACGCCCCCCAACAAAGGACGCGTCCCATGACCCGCATCTGCCTCGCCGCGCTCGCCGCCGCCGCCGTGTTCACGGCCGGTTCCGCGCTCGCTCAGTCCACCGTCGCCGCCATGTCGGCCAGCCTTTCGGCCAGCCCGGCCGCCTACAGCGGCCATTGCCCGGGCGTGATCACCTTCACCGGCACGATCGTCGTGCGCGGCCACATCGACCCGGCCCATCCGGTCCAGATCGGCTACCAGTTCCTGCGCAGCGACAACGCCACCGGTCCGATCTCGTACTACATGGTCACCCAGCCGGGCGCTAAGCAGGTCAGCACCACCTGGACCCTCGGCGGCCCGGCGCTGCCGCACTACGCCGGCTGGGAACAGCTGAAGGCCTGGCCCACCGGGCACGAGGGCGGTTTCGGCTACGCCTTCAGCCCCAAGGCGACGTTCACCCTGCGCTGCGCCCCCGCCGCGCGTCCCTGAAGGACGCCGGGCGGCCCGGCGGACGCCGGGCCGTCAGGCCGCCCGGGCCTCGATCACGAGGCCGTCGAGCATGAACGAGCCGTCCGCCTCGATGGCGAAGGCCTCGCGAACCTCGCTCGACGCCAGGGCCTGCAGGGCGCGGATGGCGCCGACGTGGCCCGGGGGCGTGCGCATGCGCTCGATCCACGGACCGAAGGCGATGCGGACGCGGAAGGCGTGCATGGCCGCCACCGAGAACCCCGCCCGGGTCAGGGCCGCCAGCCATTCCGACGCCGTGTAGTCGCGCACGTGCGAGGGATCGCGCAGCAGTTCGACCGCCTGGAGGTGGGTGTCGAGCAGGGCCGGCCCTGGCGACACCGCATCGACGAACACCGCCGTCGAGCCGGGCTCGAGCACCCGGCGGGCCTCGGCGAGGCCGGCCTCGAAGCCGCGCCAGTGGTGAGCCGAGTAGCGGCAGCCCAGGAAATCGAAGGCCCCGTCGGCGAACGGCAGGGCCTCGGCCGGCGCCTCGGCGGTGGCGATGTTGGAGAGGCCGCGCTCGCGCGCGGTTTCAACCACGGCGGCCAGCATGTCGGCGGAGAGGTCGCAGGCGGTGACGGCGCGCGCGTGGGCGGCGAGGCGATAGGCGACATGGCCGCCGCCGGTCCCGAGGTCGAGGGCCGCAGCGGGGCTGGCGGCTGCGACGATGGCCTCCAGCCGGTCGAGGTCCTCGCCGCGGGCATGCACGGCGCTTTCCACGTAGGCGTGGGCGCGGGGGCCGAACTGGTCGGCGACGACGGTCTCGTGGGCGCGGGTCATGGGAACTCCAGGGGAAGGCCGTGTGACTCTCCCCGCCCGGTTACCCTGGTACAAGATGACCGTTTATCCTGGTATGAACGGCGCCATGATCGACGTCGACCGCAAGCGCCTGCTCGGCCAGTTCGTGCGCGC
>DASZQQ010000490.1:0-4564 GCA_035549595.1 Caulobacteraceae bacterium | reverse complement strand
CCAGGATCACGCCGGGGATGGTCAGGGTGACGTAGACCACGACCGGGCCCAGCAGGTTCGGCACGATGTGGCGGCGGATGATCGCCCCGCGGTCGAGCCCGCCGGCCCTGGCCGCCTCGACGAACTCCTTCTGCTTCAGCGAGAGGGTCTGGCCGCGCACGATGCGCGACATCGTCAGCCACTCCACCGCGCCTATGGCGACGAAGATGAGGACGATGTTCGAGCCGAACGTCACCATCAGCAGGATGACGAAGAAGATGAAGGGCAAGGAATAGAGCACGTCGACGATGCGCATCATCACCTCGTCGAGCACGCCGCCGATGTAGCCGGCGGCCGCGCCCCAGGCGACGCCGATGACCAGGGAGACGCTGGTCGCCACGACCCCGATCGCCAGCGAGACGCGCAGGCCGTAGAGCATGCGCGTCAGCAGGTCCCGGCCGAGGTTGTCGGTGCCCAGGATGTGGCCACCCTGGCCGGGCGCCAGCCACACGTCGTCCTTGATCACCTGGTCGTAGTCGAACGGGGTCAGGTAGGGGCCGACCAGGGCGGCCAGGATCAGGCCGATCAGCACCACCATGCCGGTGACGGCGGCGCGGTTGCGCATCAGGCGACGGCGCGCGTCGTCCCACAGGCTGCGGCCCTTGACGGCCCGCTCGAGGAGGGCGGCGTTGCGCGAGGATCCGGGGCGGAGGGGCAGGGCGGTCACGACAGCCGCACCCGGGGATCGAGGGCGGCGTAGAGCATGTCGGCCACCAGGTTCAGCACCACGATCAGCACCGCGTAGAAGATCACCATCCCCATCACCACGGTGTAGTCGCGCTGCAGGGCGCTGATGACGAAGAACTTGCCGAGGCCCGGCAGGTTGAACAGCTTCTCGACCACCAGCGAGCCGGTCAGCAGGCCGGCGCAGGCCGGGCCCAGGTAGCTGACCAGCGGCAGGATCGCCGCGCGCAGCGCATGGCGCGAGACGATGCGCCACTCCGGCAGGCCCTTGGAGCGCGCCGTGCGCACGTAGTTGGAGTGCAGCACCTCGATCATCCCCGCCCGGGTCAGGCGCGAGATGATCGCCACCTGCGGCAGGGCGAGCACGATGACCGGGGCTATCAGGTTCTTGACCGCCCCGTTGTCCCAGCCCCCGATCGGCAGCCAGCCCAGGCGCGAGCCGAAGCCCCACTGGATGATGGCGCCGGAAACGAAGGTGGGGATGCAGACGCCCAGGATCGCCAGGCCCATGGTGGCGTAGTCGATCGGCGAGTTCTGCCGCATCGCCGCCAGCACCCCCAGTGTGATGCCGAGGCCCGACGCCAGGACGATCGCGGCCAGGCCGATGGTCAGGCTCGGGCGATAGTTCTGCGCCAGGATCTGCAGGACGGTCTTGTCCTGGTACTTCAGCGACGGTCCGAAGTCCCCCCGGACGACGCCGCCCAGGTAGCGGCCGTACTGGACGACCAGGGGCTCGTCGAAGTGGAACTTCTTCTTGACGTTGGCCTCGATCTCGGGCGGCAGCTTGCGGTCGAGGTCGAAGGGGTTGCCCGGCGCGGCCCGCATCATGAAGAAGGCGACGGTGACCACCACGAACAGGGTCGGGATCGCCACGACGAGGCGGCGAAAGAGAAAGCGCAGCATCAGACGCTCGAAGAGGCGGCCGGATCGGCCGCGGGCGTTGCGAAACTGACCGCCGCCCCGGATGATGTCAACGCGCCGGCCGCCCATGTTCCGGCAAGCTTCCAAGGACCCGCATGAGCCCGTTCCGCCCGGTCACCGACTTCTTCTCCGTCAGCCCCCAGATCGCCCTTGCCGACCTCGACGAAGCCAAGGCGCAAGGCTTCGTGCTGGTGATCAACAACCGCCCGGACGGCGAGGCGCCCGACCAGCCGCCGTCCGAGGCCGTGCGCGCCCGCGCCGAGGCGCTGGGGCTGGCCTATGCGCACATCCCGGTCATGGGCCGGCCGACGCCGGAACAGGCCAGGGCCGTGCGCGACGCGGCCGCCGACGCCGGCGGCCGGGTGCTGGCCTTCTGTCGCTCCGGCACGCGCTCGATCACGGCCTGGTCGATGGGCCAGGCGGCGGCGGGCGACCGCACCCCCGACGAATTGATCCGCCTCGGCGCCCAGGCGGGCTACGATCTGGCCCCGATCCTCGGCTGACGCGGCAGGAGCGCCCCATGATCCCCTACGTCCGCGACCTCGAATTCGAATACGGCCGCTGCGACCGCGTCTCGCCGCTGATCCGGCGCGTGATCGCCAACAA
Source organism: Caulobacteraceae bacterium (assembly GCA_035549595.1). GTDB lineage: Bacteria > Pseudomonadota > Alphaproteobacteria > Caulobacterales > Caulobacteraceae > Acaudatibacter. Next base: position 2,314 of record DASZQQ010000490.1, on the reverse strand, counting down.
CCCGGGCCCGTTCACCTACCTCGGCACCGGCACCTACATCATCGGCAAGGGCGAGGGGGTGGCGGTGATCGACCCGGGCCCCGACATGCCCGAGCACCTGCAGGCGATCCTCGACGCCACGGCGCACGAGCGCATCAGCCACATCTTCATCACCCACCACCACACCGACCACTCGCCGCTGGCGCGGCCGCTGGCGGCGGCGACGGGGGCGGTGATCTACGGCTGCGCGGTCAAGGAGCTGCCGCAGGAGAGCGGCGTGCGCATGGAGGCCGGCTACGACAACTTCACGCCCGACGTCTCGATGTGCGGCGGCGGCGTGGTCGTCGGCCACGGCTGGACGCTGGAGGCGATCCCGACCCCCGGCCACACCTCGAACCACATCTGCTACGCCCTGAAGGAGGAGAACTGCCTGTTCTCCGGCGACCACATCATGGGCTGGTCGACCACGGTGGTGACCCCGCCCGACGGCGACATGGGCGACTACATGGCCAGTCTCGAGCTCATCAAGGGGCGCGGCTTCGACACCCTCTGGCCGACCCACGGCCCGCCGATCACCAAGGTCACGCCGTTCATCGACGCCTACGCCGAGCACCGGCGCGACCGCGAGCGCCAGATCGTCGCCCAGCTGGCGGCCGGCGAGACGCGCATCAACGACTTCGTGCCCAAGATGTACGCCGACGTCGATCCGCGGCTGCATCCGGCGGCCGCCCGCTCGGTGCTGGCGCACATGATCGAGCTGGTGCGCTCCGGGCGCGTCGCCACCGACGGCGCTCCGGGTCCCGACAGCACCTACCGGCTGAAGGCCTAGCGCCGGGAACGGGGGGAGGGGGCGATGGCCGCCGAGCGCTGGCGCTTCCCGGACCTGAAGACCCTGATGGCGAAGGCCTCGCCGCTCCGGTCCGGCGACGTGCTGGCCGGCGTCGCCGCCACGTCGCTGGAGGAGAACGCCCAGGCCCGGCTCGCCCTGGCGGACGTTCCCCTGAAGCGGTTCCTGGCCGAGCCGCTCGTCGACTACGACACCGACGAGGTCACGCGGCTGATCCTCGACAGCCACGACGCGGCGGCCTTCGCCCCGGTCTCGTCGCTGACGGTCGGCGAGTTCCGGGACTGGCTGCTCGGGGACGAGGCCGATGCGGCGAGCCTGGCGGCGCTGGCGCCCGGCCTCACGCCGGAGATGGCCGCCGCGGTCAGCAAGATCATGCGCAACCAGGACCTGATCCTGGCCGCGCGCAAGATCAGCGTCGTCACCCGGTTCCGCAACACCATCGGCCTGCCCGGGCGCCTTTCGACGCGCCTGCAGCCGAACCATCCGACCGACGATGCGGCGGGCGTCGCCGCGGCCATCCTCGACGGTCTCCTGCTGGGCTCGGGCGATGCGGTGATCGGCATCAACCCGGCCTCCGACAGCCTGGCCGTCCTCGGCGACCTGCTGCGCCTGCTGGACGAGATCGTCGTCGGACACGCGATCCCGACCCAGGCCTGCGTCCTCGCCCACGTGACCTCGACGATGGCGGCGATCGAGCGCGGCGCCCCGGTGGACCTGGTGTTCCAGTCGATCGCGGGGACGCAGGCCGCCAACGCCAGCTTCGGCGTCAACGCGGCCCTGCTGCGCGAGGCGCAGGACGCCGCCCTCTCGCTCGGCCGCGGCAGCGTCGGGCGCAACGTGATGTACTTCGAGACCGGCCAGGGCTCGGCGCTCTCGGCCGAGGCGCACCACGGCGTCGACCAGCAGACCCTGGAGGCGCGCGCCTATGGCCTGGCCCGCCTCTTCGATCCGCTGCTGGTGAATACCGTCGTCGGCTTCATCGGCCCGGAGTACCTCTACGACGGCAAGCAGATCATCCGCGCCGCGCTGGAGGATCACTTCTGCGGCAAGCTGCTGGGCCTGCCGATGGGCTGCGACGTCTGCCACACCAACCACGCCGAAGCCGACCAGGACGACATGGACTCGCTGCTCACCCTGCTGGGCGCGGCGGGCGTGACCTACGTGATGGGCGTGCCGGGGGCCGACGACGTCATGCTGGGCTACCAGTCGACCTCGTTCCACGACGCCAACTACCTGCGCCAGGTGCTGGGGCTGAAGCGGGCGCCCGAGTTCGAGGCGTGGCTCGAGGCGGTGGGCCTGGCGGATGGGTCCGGGCGCCTGCTGGAGCCGCCGCCCGGCCTCGCCCTGCTGGAGCGGCTGGCGTGAGCGGTGACATCGCCCGGGCCCTGCGCCGGTTGACCGGCGCCCGGGTCGGCCTCGGCCGCGCCGGCGTCAGCCAGCCCACCGCGGCCCAGCTGGCCTTCGCCCTCGACCACGCCCGCGCCCGCG
>DASZQQ010000489.1:0-4424 GCA_035549595.1 Caulobacteraceae bacterium | reverse complement strand
GAGTCTCGCGCCGCCCGGGCTCGCCTGGCCGACACGAACGACATCGTCGCCGAGCCTGAACCACAGCGGCGGTCCGGCGGCCCGGGCCGGATCGGTCGCGGTCCACCAGCGGTCCAGCGCCACCTGCGCCCGCGGGGCCAGCTGATCGGCCAGCAGCGCCTGGCTCGCCGCCAGCACCAGGGCGACCGGCAGCGCCATGCGCAGGACCTGGTAGAGCGAGACGCCCGTGGCCCGCATCGCCACCACCTCGCTGGAGCGGCTGAGGCGCAGGAAGGCGAGCGCGGCCCCGGCCAGGGCGGCGAAGCCGATCGCCTGCTGCGTCACGGCCGGCGCGCGCAGGAGCATGTAGCGCGCGATGCCGGCGAGGCCGAGGCCGCGCGCCAGGATGTCGTCCGACCGCTCGAAGAGGTCGACCATCTGCAAGAGGGCGACGACTGCGACGAGGGTCGCAAAGGTCCAGCCGGCCACCGTGCCGGCCACGTACGACCCCAGCGAGCGCCGGCCTCGGACGCCGCCCCGCAGCGGCGCGATGGCCCGGACGAGGCGGTCCTTCAGGCCCTCGCCGAAGCGGTCCAGCGCCTCGGCCAGGGGCCGCCGCCTCGGTCCGACGATTCGGGAGCTGGTCATCAGCGGCCAGAGGGCGAGGGCGGTGAAGGTCGCGAAAACGGCGCCGATGGCGAGGGCCGGGTCGGCGTCGCCGCGCCGCGAGACGTCCTGGGCCAGGTGGATCGCGTGGTGGAAGGCCAGCATCAGGGCGCCGGCCAGCGCCATGCCCAGCGCCCGCCCACCCCGCTTGGGGGCCATGCCCAGCGGCAGGGCGAACAGCGGCAGCAGCGGCAGCGACGCCGAGCGCGCCAGGCCGTACCAGAACTCCGCCCCGACCTTGTGGCGGTCGAAGTGCGGGTCGGGACGGGCCAGTTCGCCGGCCAGCTCGGGCAGGGTCAGCTCCTTGGCGTCCTTGCCCCGCGGCCGGATCGGCGGGCGCACGGGCAGGGGCTCCGTCAGCCGCAGGGTCTCGAACCGGGCCGCCAGCGGCTCGCGGCGGCCGCTGGCCGGACGGCTGTCGAAGATCTGGCCGTGGCTCAGGTCCAGGGTCACGGCCCGCGCGCCCGGCGCCAGGCCGAGGTCGCCGCGGGCGGCGGTGATCACCGTCTCCCCGCCGCCCGGCAGGGCCTTGCGGATGAAGACGCGGTCCAGGCGCGCGCCGGCGGCGTCGTCGGCGGTGACGATCACGTCGCGGCGGATCACCTGGAAGCCGCCGCCGGAGAGCTGCGGGCTCCAGCCGGCGTTGCGCGCGGCGTACATGGCGGTGCGGAAGCCGTAGCGGCCGTAGGGCTCGAGCACCCCCACCACTGCCAGCGACAAGAGGCCGGCGGCCAGGCCCAGGGCCACCAGCGGGGCGAGCATGCGCGGCAGGGAGTAGCCGCTGGCCAGGATCACCTCCAGCTCGCCGCCGTCGTCGAGCCGGGCGATGGCCAGCAGCAAGGCGGCCCTCAGGGCCGCGGGCAGGGCGAGGCCCAGGTAGTAGGGCGCGAGCTGGATCAGAAGCTGCGGCAGGAAGCCGATCCGAACGCCGCCGGCGGCCATGTCCGCGACCAGCTCCAGCGTGCGCTCGAGCATCATCGCCAGCAGGGCGACGCCGAGATAGGCCGCGAACGGGCCGCCCACCTGGCGCAGCAGGTAGCGGTCGACCAGGGTCGCCCTGAGCGTGGGCAGACGGCGGCGCCGTCGCCGCGCCCGCGAGGACCGGCCCTGGACAGGCGACGCCGCCGGGGCGGCTGCGCCGGCATCGCTGGGCCGAGGCGCCATGGGCCCAGTCCTGACGCGCCAGCGCCCCGATCGCAAGGCTGCGGCGCAGCGGCGCCTGCTTCCCGGGCGCGGCGTGCATTGAGGGACGGCGCCGGCGGCGGCGTCATATAAGCCTTTGCGGATCAGTTGCGCGCGCCGCCAGCGCTGTCTAAATGCCCGTGGGTGGGTTGTGTTCATGGTGCAGGGGCGTTTCGATGGACGTCGCACGGCGACGCAGATCCCCACCGCTCCTGCCGCATAACGCGGTCGGCGGCGCGTGGCGCGGCTTGCGCATGCTGCTCCAGCCGGAGCGGCCGTTGCTCGCCCAGCTGGTCGTCACCCGGCGATGCAACCTCACCTGCGGCTACTGCAACGAGTACGACAACGTCTCCAGACCCGCGCCGCTGCCGGACCTGATCGAGCGGGTGGACCACCTGGCGCGGCTTGGCGCCCTGATCGTCACCCTCACCGGCGGCGAGCCCCTGCTGCATCCGAAACTGGACGAGGTGGTGCGCCGGGTGACCTCGCACGCCATGGTCTGCACCCTCAACAGCAACGCCTATCCGATCACGCGACGCTGGGTGGAGCGGCTCAACGCGGCCAAGCTGTTCATGCTGCAGGTGTCGATCGACAACCTGCGGCCCAACGCCGTGTCCGACAAGTCATGGTCGAAGGTGCGGCAAAAGCTGCTGATCCTGAAGGAGCACGCCCGCTTCGGCGTCACCATCAACGCGGTGCTGGGCTCCAGCCCTCCGGACGAGACGCGCCGCCTCGTCGAGGAGGTGCGCGCGCTCGGCTTCTACATGACCGTCGGCCTGCTGCATGACGATGCGGGCCAGATCGACTCCGGCCTGATCGGCGAGGATCTGCCGGAGTTCTACGCCGAGATGCGCCGGCTGTGCCGCAAGAGCGCCTTCCACCTGGCCGGCGAAGGGTGGGAGACGCGCATGCTCGAGCGCGGCGCCGATCCCTACCGCTGCCGCGCCGGCGCCCGCTACCTCTACGTCGACGAGACGGGCCAGGTGTCCTACTGCAGCCAGCGCCGCGGCGAGCCGGGCCTGCCGCTGCTGGAGTACGGCCCCGAGGACGCCTGGGCGGCGTTCAACACCCGCAAGGGCTGCGAGGCGGGGTGCACCATCGCCTGCGTACGCCGGGCGTCCAGCTTCGACGAGTGGCGCGCCCAGCCCCTGGCCGCGACCGCTTGACCGCGCCGACCGCTCTCCTCGTCGCGCCCGGTCCGGACGTGGCCGTGCGCCTGTCGGGCCGTCCGCGCCGGCGGATCGCCGGCCTGCCGCTGCACCTGCGCAACCGCCGCGTCGCCGAAAGGGCTGGCTGCGTCGTCGATCAGGACGCCGGCGCGGCCTGGACCCTGGTGGTCCCCCCGACGGCGGCGATCGAGACGGCGCTCTTCCAGGGGCTGCCGCTGACGAGCGCCCCTGTGCGCCTCACCTGCGGCCCCGCCTCGGCGATCTGGGGGCCGGCACAGCTGGTCGCGAACCTCCCGGCCGACGCGGCCCTGTCCGAGGTCGCGCTGCCCGAGGGCGCCCTTCTGGACGCCGCTTCGGTCCGGGCCGCGGCTCGCGCCACCTGGGCGGTGCTGCAGAAAACCGGCAAGCCGTCCGACGGCCCGGTGGCGCGGCGGCTGAACCGGCCGCTCAGCCGCCTGCTCAGCTTCGCGCTCCTGGCGCTGCGCCTGACGCCCCTGCACGGCAGCCTGGTCTGCCTGGCCACGGGCCTGGGCGCCGCGGTCGCGGCCGCCGTCCCGACCGGCCCCGCCCTCGCCGTCGGCGGCCTGCTCTACCAGGGCGCCTCGGTGATCGACGGCACGGACGGCGAGATGGCCCGCGCGCGGCTCGAGGAGGGCCCCCGGGGCGCCCTGATCGACACGGCGGTGGACAACGTCACCCAGGTCGCCTGCCTCGTCGGCTTCGCCGTCGGATGGCTGAGGTCGGAGCACGGGCCGTTCGACCACGCTCTTTCGGTGCTTGTCCTGGCCGGCGTGCCGACGGCGCTCGTCCAGGCGCTGCTCTTCACCCGCCGCTACGCCCCGGACGCTTCGCTCGTGTTCCTGGCGCGCGCGGCCCAGGCGGCCGGCCGACGCAGCCGCAGTCTCGCGCTGCGGGCGGTCGGCGCCCTCTTCCCGCTGCTGCGCCGCGACGCTCTGGCTCTGATCCTGATGACGGCCGCCTTCACCGGCAGCCGCGAGCTGATCATGGGCCTTGTCGCCGCCGGCGTCCTCGTCGGCCTCTATGCCCTGAACCTGGGCCACCGCGAACTGGTGGCCGCCGCCGCCGACGGCCTGGCCGACCCGGTCCCTTCGGCCTGAAGATCAGGATGCGATCGCCGCGATCGCCGCGATCGCCGCCGCGTCCGGGCAGCTGACCGCCGCGCCCTTCCTCGTGCAGGCGAGGGAGCCGGCGGCGAGGCCCCAGGCGAGGGCGCTGGCAGGATCGGCGCCGTCGGCCCAGCGGGCGGCGAAGGCGCCGGTGAAGGCGTCGCCGGCGCCGGTGGTGTCGACCACCTCGACCTTCGGCGGCGGCGCGGCGATCGGCGGGCGGTGGTGCTGGAAGAGCATGGCGCCCCTGGCACCCAGGGTGACGACCACGGCCTTGCCGACCTTGCCGATCAGGGTCTCG
>DASZQQ010000488.1:0-3294 GCA_035549595.1 Caulobacteraceae bacterium | reverse complement strand
CTTCCCCACCCTGTCGGCTTCGCCGACTTTCCCTCCCCATGAAGGGGAGGGAGGTTTCCTAGGCGAACCTCGGGGCGACGTCGGGGTCGGTGGGGGGGCCGTGGAGGTCGTCTTCGCGCAGGCCCGACCAGCGGCGCACGGCCGGCAGGCGCACGACGATCTCGGTGATCACCACCGAGCCGACGGCCAGCAGCAGCATTTCCACCAGGGTCAGCGCCGAGAAGCCCGAGGCGATGGCGGTGCGCAGGGTCAGTGGCTCGACGAAGAGCACGATCAGGATGTTGTTGGCCGCGTGGGCGCCGGTCGAGAACTCGATGCCCCCCAGGCGCAGGGTCATGTAGCTGAAGCCCGCGCCCATCAGGGTGCGGATCAGGAAGCTGTCGGGCTGGAAGTCGAAGTGCAGGGCGGCGAACACGGCGCCGTTCAGCAGCATCAGCCCCAGCGGGCGCTTCACGAAGGCGCTGGTCTGGCGCAGCAGCCAGCCGCGGAAGAACAGCTCCTCGGCCGCCGCGGCCGGGATCAGCAGCAGGATCGCCGCCGCCGCATAGACAAGCCGGGTCAGCCAGTCGGGCGAGAGGCTGAGCACCGGCATCTGCGGCGCGTTGGGGTCGAACAGGCGCTCGGCGATGACCAGCGGGCTCATCATCACGGCGCAGAACGCCATGCCCAGCAGCAGGAGGCGCCAGCGGATCCGCCGGGCGTGGGTGACGTAGTCGCGGAAGCGGTGGCGCACCAGGAGGGCGGCCATGGCCACCGCGGCCAGCGCCAGCGGGCCGTTGCTGAACACCGGGATCAGCATCACGAACACCGCCCGGCGCACGTCGTGCACGTCGGTGCTGACGAGGTCGCTGAGGGCGTCGGAGATGGCGACCGGCCCCTGGGAGGCGGCGCCGGTGAAGACGACGTAGGCGATCAGGATCGCCACGGTGGCCAGGATCGAAGCCAGGAGCCCGGCGGTGAGGCCGGCGACGACCGAACCCACCACGCGCACGCCGTCGCGGTCGCGCCCGTCGACGTCGGCGACGAACGCCGAGGCCGCCAGGGCCGACGACAGGCTCTTCAGATCGGTGACCGGCCGGTACAGATTCGCCTCCTGGCTTTTCCCTAGATCGGTTAGGCAGCGTCAAAACAAAAGGGTCTGTGAATGAGGATCGTTGCCGGCGCTTTTCGAGGACGCCCGATTGTGGCGCCGAAGGGACAGTCGACCCGTCCGACAGCCGACAGAACGCGCCAGGCCCTGTTCAACGTGCTCGAGCACGCGCCGTGGTCGCCGGGCCTGCACGGGCGGCGGGTGATCGACCTGTTCTCGGGTTCCGGGGCCCTCGGGCTCGAGGCCTTGTCCCGCGGCGCCGCCTTCTGCCTGTTCGTCGAGACCGACGAGGCCGCGCGCGGCGCGATCCGCGCCAACGTCGATGCGCTGGGCCTCTTCGGCCGCACCCGCGTGCACCGGCGCGACGCCACGGACCTCGGGCAAAAGCCGATGGGCGACGGCCCGGCGTTCGACCTCGCCTTCCTCGACCCGCCCTACCGCAAGGGCCTGGGCGAGCAGGCCCTGGCCGCGCTCGCGTCCGGCGGCTGGCTGGCCCCCGGCGCGGTGGCGGTGTTCGAACGCGGCGCCGACGAGCCCGACCCGGTCCTCGAAGGCTACGAACGCCTCGACGTCCGCGACTGGGGCGCGGCCCGGGTGTGGTTCCTGCGGCTGAGCGAAGCGCCCTGACCACTCTTCCCCCACGCATGTGGGGGAAGAGCTAAGTCACAGGCTCCTCCCCGCGGTGCGGTTGTCGGCCTGGGGGCGCAGGCGCAGGAGGCCCTCGCGGGTGATCTGGTAGGGGCCACCGCCCTTGCTGGCGACGAGGCGGCGGCGCTTGAGCGCCCTGAAGACCTCGACGGTGCAGTCTGACAGGCGCCAGCCCTCGCGGGTCCAGCATTCGGCGTCGAGGATATCGCCCCTGTCGTTGCGCTCGAGGACGATGCGGCCCCCGCGCGCGAGGGCGTGCAGCACGCGTTGCTGCGGCTTGGAGATGTTCAAGGAGAAGGTCCGAAGATGGCGTGACGGATCGGGCCCGCGTCGCACGCGAGCCTGCGGATCAGGCCTGCCCTATCGGTCGGTCCGCCTCACGCGGATCGGGTCCGGAACGAGCTAGGCCCGAACCCCGTACGCACTCTCCGACATCTTGCCTCCTGGCTTCGACACCCTTGGATAGGGGCGACGCGCCGAAGCCGTCAATCCCGCCAGAAGGCGAAGCTGTTCAGCGCCGCGGCCTGGGCGCAGGCGCCGCGGGTCATCTTCAGGAAGAGGGCGTCGCCGCGCTCGGTGCGCTCCACGGCCAGGGCGGAGAACACGCCCATCAGGATGCCGTGCAGGGTGAAGCGGCGGTAGTCGCGCCAGCAGGCGTCCCAGTCGTAGCCCGTCACGCCCCGGCGCAGGAGCTCGGCGTGGTAGCCGCGCACCAGGGCCTGTTCGTGCGCCTCGCGCACGTCCGGATCGAGCGCGGCGGAGAGGAAATAGGCCGCGTCGGTGACGCCAGGGCCCACGGTCACGGTCTGCCAGTCCAGGGTCGCCATCGGCCGCGTCCCGCCCTGGATGTCGAACAGGATGTTGTCGAGGCGGAAGTCGCCGTGCTGCACCGTGCGCGGCGACGAGCGGTCCGTCTGGGCGCGGGCCAGGGCCGCGGGCATGGCCTCGACCAGGGCCATGAACTCCGGCTCCAGCTGGCCCTCGTAGCGCTCGCGGAAGAGGGCGACGACGCCCGGCAGGACGGCGGTGATCGTCGCCGTCGACTCCGCCGGACGCCCGGCCAGCCAGTCCAGCGTTTCCAGGCTCGCATCGCCCCAGCGCGGCGCGTGCAGGGCCGCGGCCTCGGAGAGCGCGGTCACCGCGTCCTCGACCGAGCAGCCGGCGAGCTGGTCGCCGGGCCTGGCCGGGCCCAGGTCCTCGAAGATCAGGGTGAAGTCGTCCGTCTGCGGATCGATCTCGGCGACGTAGGCCTTCGGCGTGGTGATCGCCACCGTCGCGGCCAGCTCGCGGTAGAACGAGACCTCGCGCAGATAGAGCAGATGCGCCGAGCCGGCCTGGCGGCTGGCCGGATCGCGGGCCGGGAACTTGCCGACGACGCTGGCCGGGCCGGCGCCGGGCCGGTCCCAGGTCAGGACGAAGCGGAAGCTGTCGCCGACAAGACCGTTGCCCACCGGGCTCGACGCACCTGCTCTATCTGCGCGAGGTCTCGTTCTACCGCGAGCTCGCCGCCACGGTGGCGATCACCACGCCGAAGGCCTACGTCGCCGAGATCGATC
>DASZQQ010000487.1:0-4601 GCA_035549595.1 Caulobacteraceae bacterium | reverse complement strand
GCAGCCTCCGCCGCCGCCCCGTCGGGCCGCATCAGCCGCACCCGCACGGGCCCCCCGCCGCCGAGCGCGATCCCGCCCTCCGGCGAGGCGCTGAGCATGAGCGCCCGGACGTCGGCCGCCGAACCGGGCGGTCCAGCCGCGCAGCCTGCCATGGCCGCCGGCGAAACGCCGGCCAACCACACCACCACGCCGAACCCGGCGCGCATCAACACAGGGACCGCCATTCGGGGCTCCTCGCGTCAGGCCCGACCCAGATCTCGAATATGGGGACGCCAGCCGAATACCGCCTCCGTCCCTCAGCCGAACGCCGCGACCACGGTCTCGATCGGAAGGAACAGGGTCCTGCTGTCCGCCGGGTACTCCAGGAATTCGGCGCAGGCCAGGTAGGCGGGGACATCCCGACGCAGCACTGGTGCGGGCGGCCGGGGTCGAACCGGCACGGGGTCGCCCCCTACGGATTTTAAGTCCGTTGCGTCTACCAATTTCGCCACGCCCGCGGCGATGCGATGGCTAGGGCAAGCCGCCGACGCTGTCCATTCAGCCGGCGGCCGGCGACCAGCCTCCCGCCCGTAACGCCCGCCCCAGCGCGGCCATCGGGAAGTAGTGGCGGTACATGTTGTAGCGCAGCATGAAGGCGCGGGAGAGTTCGGGGCCCTGCATCAGGCGCTGCGACAGGAGCGGGTCGTCGAGCTTGATGGTCTGGCCGACGCCGTAGCCGGGGAAGCCGGTGCCGGTGTAGGCGTCCTCGGCCCAGGTGCCGTGGCCTTGCGTCTCGACGAGGTAGAGGCAGCCGCGCTCGATCGCCTCGCGATCGCCTGGGCGGTTCGCCGCCAGGAGGCCCATCAGGGCCCAGGCGGTCTGGGAGGGGGTGGCGACGCCGCGGCCGGCGGCGGTCGCGTCCATGTAGGAGGCGCAGCTCTCGCCCCAGCCGCCGGTCTCCTGCTGGTGCGCGACGAGCCAGTCGCAGGCCCTGGCGACGTAGGGCTGGGTCATGTCCTCGCCGATGGCGGCGAGGGCCGGCAGGACGGCGCCCGTGCCGTAGACGTAGTTCACGCCCCAGCGGCCGAACCACGCGCCGTTCGGCTCCTGCTCGGCGCGCAGGTACGCCAGGGCCTTCTCGATCGCCGGCAGGTCGCGCGAGAGGCCGAGCTTGCCGAACGCCTCGAGGATGTGGGCGGTGACGTCGACCGACGGCGGGTCCAGCGCCTCGCCGAAGTCGCAGAACGGGATCCTGGTCAGGATCTTCTTGTTGTTGTCCTTGTCGAAGGCGCCCCAGCCGCCAGAGGCGCTCTGCATGGCGATCAGCCAGTCGACGCCCAGGCGCACCGCCTCGTCGATGCGCGGCTTCCAGCGCGGGTGCTCGCGGAACGGCGCGAGCGCGATCAGGGCGACGGCGGTGTCGTCGGTGTCGGGGTAGAAGTTGTTGGCGTATTCGAACGCCCAGCCGCCGGGCTCGACGCCCGGCAGCTTCATCGACCAGTCGCCCTTCACGCGCACCTGGCGCTCCAGCACCCAGTCGACAGCCTTGGCGACCTCGTCCGGATAGTCGGCTTGCACCTCGGCGTCCTCGAACGCCTGCAGCGTCAGGATGGTGTCCCACACCGGGCTGTTGGTGGCGCCGATCCAGGTCGCGTCGCCCTCGTCGGTGCGCCAGGCCGGATCGTCGAGGCCGGCAAGGGCCTTGGCGACCACCGGATGGTCGAGGGCGTAGCCTTCCTCGACAAGGGCCATCAGGCCGTAGATCCACGGCGGCTGGATGCCGCCCCAGGCGCCGTCGGCGTCCTGGTGGCGCACGATCCATTCGACGGTGTGGCTGACGGCCGCCCCGCGCCAGAGGCTCCAGCCCCGCTTGGCGCCGAACGACTGCAGGGCGTGCAGCACCTTGTCGGCGCCGCGGAAGAACAGGTCCCAGCCGCCGGCGCCCGGCTTGGCCGGCAGGTCGTAGTCGAACCGGTCACGGCCCTCGGGGAAGAGGTCGTCCAGCCGGCAGCCTTCGGGGAGAGGCCGGCTGGGCCGGCGCGCCGAGAGGAGCGCGATCGGCATCAGGGTCGCGCGCGCCCACTGGGCGAAGTTGTAGATCGAGAACGGGAACCAGAGCGGGAACCAGATCACCTCAGGCGGCAGGTTCGGCGTCTTCTGCCACGGCCATTCGCCGATCAGGGCCAGCCAGTAGCGGGTGAAGACCCGCACGTTGCGCAGGCCGCCCTTGGAGAGGATCCAGTCGCGGGCGCGAACCAGGGCCGGCTCGTCCGCCGCGTGCCCCATCGAGCGCAGGGCGGCGTAGGCCTCGACCGTGGTGTTGATGTCGCCGTTGGGCGCGTCGTGGAAGATCTCCCAGGAGCCGTCGGGGCGCTGGGTCTTCAGCAGGGAATTGGCCAGGCGCCGGCGCAGCGGATGGTCGGGCAAGCCGACGAACCACAGCGCCAGGCACCACTGGGCCTCCATGCAGGCGTTGGACTCGGCCCTGGCCACCCAGTGGCCGTCGGGCTTCTGGCGCGCCACCGACCACTCGGCCGCGGCCTTGACGGCGGCGCGCAGGGCGGCCTCGAGGTTGCCGCCTCTCTGGGCCTCGGCCGACTGCGGTGTGGCCAGGCCCGCGCTCACGCCTCGACCCGGATGATGGTCTTGGCGCCGATGCCCTCGAGCGCGGCGACCAACTCGTCGACCGTCGCCTCGACCTCGGCCTGGTTGCGGCCGCGGATGACGAGGTTGGAGCCGTAGCCCTCGGGGCCGAAGAACGGATAGCTGCCGAGCGAGAGGTCGGGATGGGCGTCGGCCAGGGCGCCCAGCGGCGCGGCGATCGCCCCCTCCCCGGTCCCCTCGACGCGCACGGTGCGCGACAGGATCACCTGGCCGGTGCGCAGACGGGGGCCGACGTCCTCCAGCATGCCGCGCATGATCGAGGGCACGCCGGCCAGGACGAAGACGTTGCCGATGGTGAAGCCGGGCGGGCCCTGCACCGGGTTCTTGACCAGGTCGCCGCCGACCGGGACGCGGGCCATGCGCCGGCGCGCGGCGTTCAGCTCGCCGCCCCAGCGGCGGGTCATCATGTCGAGGATCTCGGGGTGCTCGTAGAGCTCGACGCCGAACGCCTCGGCAACGCTGTCGGCGGTGATGTCGTCGTGCGTCGGGCCGATGCCGCCGGTGGTGATCACATAGTCGTAGCGGCCGCGCAGGGTGTTCAGCGCGTCGATGATCTCTTCCTTGATGTCGGGCACCACCCGCGCCTCGGCCAGGTCGACGCCCAGGACCCCCAGATAGCGGGCGATGTCGCGCAGGTTGGTGTCCTGCGTGCGGCCGGACAGGATCTCGTCGCCGATGATCATAACGGCGCAGGTGACGCGATCGCCGCCGCTCATGCCTTCCAACCTCTCTCTGGACCTCGATGCTTCAGGACGGCATAGGCCGCCCATGCTGTTGCCGCAACCGATGGCGCACGGGCGCCTCGTTCAGCGCTACAAGCGCTTCTTCGCCGACGTGGTGCTGGACGACGGGCGCCAGGTCACGGCGCACTGCCCGAACCCGGGGGCGATGCTGGGCCTGAACAGCCCGGGGCTCGGGGTCTGGGTCTCGGCCGCCGACAAGCCTGAGCGCAAGCTCGCCTGGACGCTCGAGCTGGTCGAGGCCGACGGCGGGCTCGTCGGGATAAACACCCTGCACCCCAACCGCATCGTCGCCGAGGCGCTGGCCGAGGGCCTGATTCCCGAGGTCGCCGGCTATGCGACGCACCGGCGCGAGGTGCGCTATGGCGCCGCAAGCCGCGTCGACTTCCTGCTGGAGCACCCCGAGCGGGCGCCCTGCTGGCTGGAGGTGAAGAACTGCCACCTGCGCCGCGAGGGGACGCTGGCCGAGTTCCCCGACTGCGTCGCGGCCCGCTCGTCCAAGCACCTGAAGGAGCTGGCGGCCGAGGTCGCCAGGGGCGCGCGCGCGGTGCAGCTGTTCGTGATCCAGCGCACCGACTGCGACCGCTTTTCCGCCTGCGCCGACCTCGATCCGGCCTATGCCGCCGGCCTGACGGCCGCGGCCGAAGCGGGCGTTGAAGTTCTGTGCTATGATTGCGACATAAGCCCGGAGCGCATCCGCCTGGCGCGCCGCCTGCCGTGGGCCGGCGCCCCGGCGGGTCTGGAGTGATGGAACAAAGCCGCATGGCCCTCGTCGACGACATTCTCGAAGCCGAATACCGCACTGGCGAGATCCGCCTGCACGGGCCCGAAGCCTTCGAGGGCATGCGCAAGGCCGGTCGCCTGGCGGCCGAGTGCCTGGACATGCTGGTCCCTCACGTCGTTCCGGGGGTCTCGACCGAGCGCCTCGACGACCTGGCGCGCGAGTTCATCCTGGACCACGGCGCGACGCCGGCCTGCCTGTTCTACCGCGGCTATTCGCACACCCTGTGCATCTCGCCGAACCACGTGGTCTGCCACGGCATCCCGGGCGAGCGGATGCTGCGCGAAGGCGACATTGCCAACATCGACGTCACCGTCGTGGTCGACGGCTGGCACGGCGACACCAGCCGTATGTACGGCGTCGGCGAGGTCGCGCCGCGGGCGCGGCGGCTGGTCGACATCACCTACGAGGCCCTGGCGCGGGGCCTGGCCCTGGTG
>DASZQQ010000486.1:0-4585 GCA_035549595.1 Caulobacteraceae bacterium | reverse complement strand
GGGGCGCGCGACATGACCGCGTCCAGCCGCTGGCTGAGCTCGCGGGCGCGCTCGATGCGGCCGGCCAGGGCCTCGGCGGCTTCGTCGGTGGCGGCGCGCAGGTCGGCCAGGCCCTGCTCGGCCCGCGTCGCGGCGCGGTCGAGGTCGGCCACGGCCTGGGTGAAGTTGGCCTGCGAGTCCTTCAGCGCGCGAAGACGGCGCTCGAGCCGCCAGCCGAGCAGCAGGGCCGCCACCAGCAGGGCGCCCAGCAGGAGGTTCAGGATCAGGGCGACGGCGCTCATGGTGAGGACCTCTGCACGGCTTGACGGGCGTTGGGCGACAGGGGCGCCTCGACCCGCACGGCGATGTGGTGGTTGCGCCGGCCCATGCGGCCGCGTGTCAGCGGGATGGCGCCGGCGCGCAGCTCGACCAGGCTCTCGGGCGTGGCGTTCAGCATCAGGGTGTCGCCGACCTGCAGGTTCAGCACCCGGCGCAGGTCGATCTGCTGCTCGTCGAGGACGGCGCGCACCTCCATCTGCGTGGTCCACAGCTCGGTGGCGAGGTGGCCTTCCCAGATGTTGTCGCGGCCGAACTTCTCACCCATGAACTGCTGCAGCAGCATCTTCCGGATCGGTTCGAGGGTGGCGTAGGGCAGCAAGAGCTCGATGCGCCCGCCGCGGTCCTCCATGTCGATGCGCAGCTTCACCAGGATGGCGGCGTTGGCCGGCCGGGCGATGGCGGCGAAGCGCGGATTGGTCTCCAGCCGGTCGAGCGTGAAGTTGACCTTGGTCAGGGGCTCGAAGGCGGTCTTGGCGTCGTTCAGCACCACCTCGACCATCCGCTGCACCAGCACGCGTTCGATGGTGGTGTAGGGCCGTCCCTCGATGCGCATGGCCGCGGTGCCGCGCCGCCCGCCCAGCAGCACGTCGACGATCGAATAGATCAGGTTCGAATCGATCGTCAGCAGGCCGTAGTTGTCGAGCTCCTCGGCCAGGAACACCGACAGGATCGCCGGCAGCGGGATCGAGTTCAGGTAGTCGCCGAAGCGGATCGACGAGATGTTGTCGAGGCTGACCTCGACGTTGTCCGACGTGAAGTTGCGCAAGGACGTCGTCATCAGCCGCACCAGGCGGTCGAAGACGATCTCGAGCATCGGCAGGCGCTCGTAGGAGACGAGCGCGGAATTGATGATCGCGCGGATGCCGGTGCGTTCGGAGGAGTCGTCGTCGGCGAGGTCGAAGCCCAGCAGGCTGTCGATCTCGTCCTGATTGAGGATCCGCTCGGAGCCCAGCATGGCGCCGTCTTCGCCGGCGGCCCACTCTTCGCCGCCGGGGGCGCCCTCGAGATTGGGAAGGTCGTTGTCGTCGGCCATGTGCGGTTCGCGTCGCCTGGGCCCCTGGCGGGACCTAGTTGATCAGCATCTCCTCGATGAGCACGGCGTTGACCTTGGAGGGGGCGACGACGAGGTTGACCCGCCGCAGGATCTCCATGCGCAGCTGGAAGTTGCCCTGGCTGCCCGACAAGTCCTCCGGGCGCAGTTCGCGCAGGAAGGTCTGGAACATGTCGCGCATGCGCGGCGCCTCGGGCACCATCGCGTCGGCGGTGTCGTGGTCCGGCACCTCGAAGGTCAGCTTCAGCTTCAGGAAGGTCGGCTTGCCGTCGGCCGTCTGCATGTTCACGACGATGTCGGGCATGGTGAAGAACACCACCCCGTCCGGGCCGTCCTTGATCTGCGGCGCGGTCTTGTCGTCCTTGGCGTCCTTCTTGTCGTCCTTCTTGGGCTTCTCGGTCTTGTGGGCATGGGCGGCGTCCGGCTTGGGCGCCAGGAACATGAACGCGGCGACGCCGCCGCCGCCGAGCACGATCACGGCAGCCCCGGCGGCGATCAGAATCAGTTTCAGCGGCGGCTTTTTCTTGCCGCCTTCTTCGCCGGACTCGCCGTCGCCCGAGACCTGATCTTCGGCCTCGGCGTCCGCGCTCTTGTCCTTGCCCTTGTCCTTGCCCGAGGACTTGTCCTTCGCCACGCGCGCGATTCCTTGGAATTACGTCTCCTGCTCATCGCCCCGAAGTGGTTAACGAGCCGTTTTTAACACCCGTTAACGGCTGCAAACCTTGCCGGGCTGAATCCGCCCACCGGCGCCCGTTAACTTTGTTTATCGTTGATTTCATTGACTTTCCGGACTGGCCCGAAGGTTGCAGGCCGGCAGTGCGGGCACATGCGGCTGTTTGGCCGCAGGGACTGGGAACGTTAAGACGATGGACAATGCGATGTACGTCGGGCTGTCGCGGCAGATGGTGCTGCGCCGCGAGCTCGACATCGCCGCCAACAACATCGCCAACAGCGACACCGCCGGCTTCAAGCTGGAAGACCTGATGCTGCGCCAGGATCCGCAAGGTCCGGCCAAGACCGGCGGCCTGATCGCGCCGGTGAACTTCGTCATGGACGCTGGGGTGGCGCGCGACTTCACCCAGGGCCAGCTGCGCGACACCGGCGCGCCGCTCGACTTCGCCATCGAGGGCCAGGGCTTCTTCAAGGTGGTCACCGCCTCGGGCGCCGAGCGCTACACCCGCGACGGACGCTTCAAGCTCGACCCGACCGGCAAGCTGGTCACCCAGGACGGCGCGGCGGTCCAGGGCGGCGGCGGCGACATCGTGCTCGACCCGACCAAGGGCGCGGTCTCGGTGTCGGAAGGCGGCGTCATCAGCCAGGGCGGCCAGAAGGTCGGCCAGATCGACGTGGTCCGCTTCGCCGACCTGTCGTCGCTCTCCAAGGACGGCAACAACCTCTATCGCAACGACACCAACGTCGCGCCGCAGCCGGCGACCGACGCCAAGATCCGCCAGGGCGCCCTGGAAGGCTCCAACGTCCAGCCGGTGGTGCAGATCACCAGGCTGATCGAGCTGACCCGCGCCTACGAGAACATCACCAACCTCATGAGCCAGACCTCCGACCTCTCGCGCCGCTCCATCCAGCGGCTCGGGGCGGTCTCCTAAGGACGACTGACGATGCAAGCTCTCTCGACCGCCGCCACGGGCATGGCGGCCCAGCAACTGAACGTCGAGGTCATCTCGAACAACATCGCCAACATGAACACGGTTGGCTTCAAGCGGCAGCGCGCCGAGTTCGAGGACCTGCTGTACCAGACCATGGAGGCCCCGGGCGCACAGTCGTCCGACACCGGCACCATCGTGCCGACCGGGGTGCAGATCGGCGGCGGCGTGAAGGCCGGCTCGGTCTACCGCATCACCGAACAAGGCACGCCGACGGCGACCGGCAACAAGCTGGACCTGGCGATCAAGGGCCGCGGCTTCTTCCAGGTGCTGCTGCCGTCGGGCGAGACCGCCTACACCCGCGCCGGCAACTTCTCGGTCAACGACCAGGGCCAGATCGTCACCACCGACGGCTACCTGGTGCAGCCGACCATCACCATCCCCCAGGACGCCACCGACATCTCGATCTCCAAGAGCGGCCAGGTGCAGGTGACCCAGCCCGGCCAGACCGCGCCGACCCAGGTCGGCCAGCTGCAGCTCGCCACCTTCCTCAACGAGGGCGGCCTGTCGGCCCAGGGCGACAACCTGTTCATGGAGAGCGCCGCCTCCGGCCCGGCCACGATCGGCGCGCCCGCCTCCACCGGCGTCGGCGAGGTGATGCAGGGCTACACCGAGGCGTCGAACGTCGACGCGGTCGCCGAGATCTCGGCCCTGATCGTCGCCCAGCGCGCCTACGAGATGAACTCCAAGGTGATCAGCGCCGCCGACCAGATGCTGTCCACCGCCGCCGCCGTGAAGTCGTAAGCCATGACCCGCCCCGCCCTTCGCCGCCTCGTCGGCTTCCTTCTCACCCTCGGCGCCTCGCTGGTCCTCGCCCGCGCGGCCCTCGCCGGCACGCCGGTGTCGCTCAAGGCCGACATCGCCGACGCAGACGGCCAGGTGACGTTGGGCGAACTCTTCGACGGCGCCGGCTCCGCCCGCGACGTGGTCGTCGCCACGCGCTCGGGCCCGTCGGTGGTGCTCGACGCCGGGGCGGTGCAGGCGGCCGCCTGGCGCGCCGGCCTCGACTGGACCAACCCCAACGGCATCCGCCGCATCATCGTGCGCGGCGGCGTGGCCCAGGCCGCGGCGCACAACGTCGAGGTCCTGACCTACGCCCGCAGCCTCGCGGCCGGCGAGATCGTCGGCCCCGGCGACGTGATCTGGTCCAAGGCCGCCGCCGCCCCGGGCGACGCGCCGCGCGACGCCGACACGGTCATCGGCATGGCCGCCCGCCGGCCGCTGCGCGAAGGCGCCGCCGTCGCCCAGCACGACGTCGCCCCGCCGGTGGTGATCAAGGCCGGCGACACCATCAGCGTCGTCTACGCCGACGGCGGCGTGCGCCTGACGCTGCAGGCCAAGGCGATGGCCGCCGCGGCCGTCGGCGACACCCTGAACGTCCAGAACCCGCTCTCGAAGAAGGTCATCGAGGCGATCTGCACCGGCCCCGGCGAAGCCGCCGTCGGCCCCGAAGCCCAGCGCCTGCGCGCTGGCCGCCCCGCTTCCCAGTACGCCCTGCGCTAGGAGCCTTTCCCGTGATGCGTCTTCCCGTTTGCGTCCTCGCCCTGGCCCTGGT
>DASZQQ010000485.1:0-9826 GCA_035549595.1 Caulobacteraceae bacterium | reverse complement strand
CGTCGCCGCCCCGCCCGCCAACGCCGAGGCCCTGGCCACGGCCTATCCGGACCGCGTGCGCGTCGTCACCGTGCGCCACGCCGGCCATGCCATGCTCCCCGAACAGCCCCAGGCGATCGCCGAACTGGTGATCGGCTACCTGAAGTCCGGGTCTGGGCGTTGAGCGACCCCGAGCCGCTCGCCGCCCTGCGCGAGGCGATCCTCGACCGGTTTCCGCACCTGGCCGACGAGACCTTCGACCTGTCGCCGCACGGCTGGGACAGCCTGGCGGTCGACGTGGGCGGGCGGCTGATCTTCAAGTTCCCGCGCCACGAGGCGGCGCTGGGGCGCCTGCGCAAGGAGGCCGCCATCCTGGCCGCGATCCGGCCGCAGGTGGCCATGCCGGTCCCGGACCTGACCCTGATCGAGACCGGGCCGCGGCCGTTCTCGCGCCACGACAAGCTCGTCGGCGACGACCTGACGCCGGAGGCCTACGCCGCGCTCTCGGAGGCCGGCAAGGACCGCGTCGGCGAGCAGCTGGCGCGCTTCTACGCCGACCTGCACGCCCTCGATCCGGCGCCGCTCCGGGCGCTGGGCGTGGGGCCGATCGGGCCGTGGCTCGGGCCCGAGGCCATCGCCCGTGTCGCCCTGCCCCTGCTGCCGGGCGCCCTGCGCGGTCCGGCGGAGGCCGCCATCGCCGCCTGGGCCGACCTGCCGCCCGACCCGCACGGCGAGACCTGGGGGTTCTTCGACGGCCACGGCTGGAACATGGCCTTCGACGCGGCCGCCGAGCGCCTGAACGGCGTCTACGATTTCGGCGACAGCGGCTTTGGCGCCCTGCACCAGGAGTTCATCTACTCGAACCTTGTCTCGTTCGATCTCACCGAGCGGATCGCCGCCGCCTACGAGCGCCTCGCCTGCCGGGACCTGGACCGCGCGCGCATCCACCTGCTGACCGGCATCCACGCCCTGTCCGAATTCGCCGAGAACGCCCCGGACCACGTCGAGGCCGGCATCGCCCGCATCGGCCGCTGGGCGGCGGCCGGCAAGGTTCAGCGTTGAGGAAAGCCCTCGGGCAGCTCGGGATGGGCCACGGCCGGGTCGTACCAGCTGGCCCCGTCGGATCGCCAGATGTGCCATTGCCGGTCGACGGTCACCGGCGTGTCGAGGCAGCCGAGGCGCAGCATGACGTTGGGCTGGCCGGCCCGCTCCGCCACGATCTGGGAGCCGCAGACCGAACAGAACCGGCGCAGCTTGCCGGGCGAGGACTCGTAGGCCCGCAGCAGGTCCTCGCCCCGCGTCCAGCGGAACCGGTCGCGCGGCACGGCGGCCAGGCTGGAGAAGGCCGAACCGTGCGCCTTGCGGCACGTCTCGCAATGGCAGTGCACGATCCCTTCGATCGCCGCGTCGGCCTCGTAGGCGACCCGCCCGCACGTGCAGCTGCCCTGTAGCATCGACCACCTCATTTCCCGTCGAGAGCCGGGCGTCCTGGATACAGCCGCGCCGCGCGCCGATGTAAGCTCCCTTCATGCGCCTGCGCCACGTTCTTGCCGCCGCCCTCGGCCTGGTCGCCACCTCGCCGACGCAAGCCCAGGTCGTCGGCTGCCGCACCCTGCACGGGCGCATGTTCATGGCCAACGGCGCGCCCACGGTGCGGATCCAGGTGGACGGGACGCGCCGCGTCCTCGGCGTCGTCCAGGCGCATGAGCGGTTCGACGACCTTCCGGCCGGGATCCGCCGCGTCTGGGCGGCCAAGGGCGACGAGGCGATGTGGTCGAGCGAGCTCGTCGGCGACTTCCGCGTCTGCGCGCTCACGAAGAGCCGCCCCGGCCGGATGCAGAGCGTCAGCCTGACTGACGGCCGGCGCCTGACCCTGCGCCCTCGGCGCTGAGGCGGGAAAAGCGGTCAGAGTCGATTTTCGCGACCTGCGGTGTATCCAGACCCTCGGGGCGCAGGCGAAGATCGACCCTGACCCCTTCTCCGCTGCGGGAGCCGCCCTTGCGCGCCTTGTCCATCGTCAACCCGGCCGGCAGCAGGATCGCCAGCGGACGCAAGACGATCGAGGTGCGCCGCTGGCGCCCGGACCTGCCGCCCGGAGAGGATCTTCTGATCGTGGAGAACGGGCGCTTTCTGATGGAGGACGGGGACGAGGACCCCGACGGCCGCGTCGTCGCCATCGTTCGCGTGGGCGCCGTCAGGCCGTGGACGGCCGACGACCTGGAAGCCTCCTGCGCCACCGGCTTCGAGGCGGGCTGGCTGGCCTGGGAGCTGTACGACGTCCGGCCCGTGACCTCGGCGACGCCGGTGCTCGCCGCCCGGCGCCTCTACGACCTGACCTTGCCGGCGGACGCCCGCATCGGCGCCGCCCTGGAGTCGCCATGGCCCGCGCGCCGCTGAACGTCCTTGTCTTCCCCTTCCGACGCGGGGCGGAGCGGGTCGAGTACGCCCTCTTCCGCCGCTCGGACGACCGCGACTTCTGGCAGGGTGTCGCCGGCGGAGCCGAGGACGACGAGACGCCCCTGGCCGCGGCCGTCCGGGAGCTGCGCGAGGAGACCGGCCTCGGCGCCCCATCCGAGCGCTGGATCGCCCTGGAGACGCGCGGCAGCGTGCCCGCCAAGGTGTTCCGGGACTGGCCGCTATGGGGTCCCGAGACCTATGTCGTGCACAAGCACGCCTTCGGCGTCGACCTGTCGGACGCCGGGGCGGTCGTGCTGTCAGCCGAGCACACCGAGGTCCGGTGGCTGGACTTCGAGGCCGCCTCGACCCTCACGCGCTACGACTCCGACCGCACCGCGCTCTGGGAGCTGAACGAGCGATTGGGGAGAATGACCGGTCGGCCCGGCTTGCCCGCGGCCGATGCGCCGTAGAAGGATGAAGTCGAGGAACGACGGGAAACCAGAGCGGATGGCCGACTACCTGACGCCGGCGCGCGAGGCGCTGGCCTTCATCGCTTCGCAGCGGCTCGCCGGGCGGACAAAGTGGCGCCGCGAGGCGGGCGCCGAGGGGTCCGACTACAGTCTCTACCATGGCTCGGCCGGCATCGCCCTGCTGCTGCTGGAGCTCCACCGTCAGACTGGCGAGGCCGCTCTGCTGGACGAGGCCGTCGCGGCCGGGGAGGAGATCGCCGCCCATCTCGCCCGGGTCGAGCGGCTGTCCGTCAGCGTCGCCACAGGCTGGCCCGGCTACGCCTTCGCCATGGCCGAGCTGGCCCGCGCCAGCGGCCGCGAGGATTTCCGCGCCCTCGCCGGCCAGTGCCTTGCGCGCCTGCGCGCCCAGGCGGCCGACCTCGGCGCCGGCATCGGCTGGATCGAGCCCATGCCGTTCTCCGACATCACCGGCATGAAGGGCGACCGCGAGATCTTCGACCAGTCGGTGGGCGCCGCCGGCGCGGGCCTCGTCTTCCTCTACGGCCATCGCGAAGGCCTGCACCCCGATTGCCTGGCCTGGGCCAAGGCCACCGCCGACCGGCTGCTGGAAGTCGCCGAGCCGACGGCGGAGGGGCTGCGCTGGCGGATGATGTCCGACATGCCGTTCGCCTTCACCGCGCCGAACTTCGCCCATGGCGGCGCTGGCGTGGGCTACTTCCTGGCCGAGCTCTTCAAGGTCACCGGTGACGAGCGCTACCGCGACGCCGCGGTCCAGGCGGCCCGCTACACGCTGAGCCGCGCCCACCCCGCCGGCCCCGGCAAGCTGGTGTGCCACACCGAGGAGGCGCGCAATCCGATCTTCTACCTCGGCGCCTGCCACGGCCCGGCTGGGACCGGCCGGCTGCTCCTGGCGCTCGCCGAGATCACCGGCGACACCGCCTGGGTCGACGAGGCTGGTGCGCTGATGCGCGGCCTGGAGCACACCGGCGCGCCGGAGGCGCGCTCCAAGGGCCTCTGGAACAACCACGGCCAGTGCTGCGGCGACGCCGGCGTCGGGGAGTTCGCCCTGCTGATGGCCCGCCGCACGGGCGACGAGCGCTACCGGCGGCTGGCAGAGCGCTGCGCCGACGTGATCCTGGCCGCCAGCACGGCCGGCGAGGGCGGGCGGCGTTGGGTGCAGGCCGAGCACCGCGACCGGCCGACCTTCCTGCAGGCGCAGACCGGTTACATGCAGGGCGCCGCAGGCATCGCCAGCTTCCTCGTCCACCTCGCGAGCCTGGAGACCGCGCGCCCCGCCAAGATCGCCCTGCCCGACTGGCCGGCCGACTGACGGCGGCCGGCGGTTGCGGTCGGCCGCCGCTCACGGCTAAGTCGCGAGATGACCGCGCCTTTGACCACCACCCTCTGGCGCCCTCCTCGCTCCGGCGGATTGTGGGACGCGGGGCCGCGCGGCCCTACCCCGCCGGTGTGACCCGCCAGATCACGCCGCCGACGTCGTCGGCGACCAGCAGGGCGCCGGCCTTGTCCTCCACCACGCCGACGGGGCGGCCCTGCGCCTCGCCCTTGGCGTTCAGGAAGCCGGTCAGCACCGGCTGCGGCAGGCCCGAGGGGCGGCCGGCCTGGAACGGCACGAAGATCACCCGGTAGCCGGCCGGCTCGGAGCGGTTCCACGAGCCGTGCTGGCCGACGAAGGCGCCGCCGCGGTACCGGGCCGGCAGTAGCGGCCCGCGGTCGAACACCAGGCCGAGCGAGGCGGTGTGGGCGCCCAGGGCATAGTCTGGCGCGATGGCGCGGGCGACGAGGTCGGGCCTGGGCGGCTTCGGCCGCTTGTCCACGTGCTGGCCCCAGTAGCTGTACGGCCAGCCGTAGAAGGCGCCCGGCTTCACCGAGGTCATGTAGTCGGGGACGAGGTTGTCGCCCAGTTCGTCGCGCTCGTTGACCACAGTCCAGAGCGCGCCGGTGACGGGCTCGAGGTCCATGCCGTTCGGGTTGCGGATGCCCGAGGCGAGGACGGACCAATGGCCGGTGGCGATGTCGACGACGAGGATGTCGGCGCGGTTCTCCTCGGCCGCCGGACCGTGGTCGCCGACGTTCGAGTTGGAGCCGACGGTGGCGTAGAGCTTCGTCCCGTCCGCGCTCGGGATGATGTTCTTGGTCCAGTGGTGATCGATCGGGCCGCCCGGCAGGTCGGCGAGCTTGGTTGCAGGCCCGGTGACCTGGGTCTGGCCCGGCTGGAACGGCCAGGAAACGATGGAGTCGGTGTTGGCGACGTAGAGCCGACCGCCGACCAGGGCCATGCCGAACGGCGAGTTCAGGCCCTCGCCGACAAGCACCGTCTTGGTCTCGGCCACGCCGTCGCCGTCGCCGTCGCGCAGCAGCAGAATGCGGTTCGGGCTCTTCTCGCCGGCGCCGGCGTTCTTCACCAGCAGCTTCTCGAAGAAGCCGCGAATCCCGGTCGGCTTCTCGTAGCCCGGACCGTTCGTCTCCGCCACCAGCACGTCGCCGTTGGGCAGCACCAGCATCCAGCGCGGATGGTCGAGGCCGCGGGCGAAGGCGGCGACCTTCAGGCCCGGCGCCGGAGTCGGCGCGCCGCCGGCCGGCCAGCCGACCACCTTGGCGATCTTCACCGTCGGGATCAGGCTGTGCGCCGGATCGACCAGGGTCGGGTTCGGCCCGTAGGTCGCCATCTCCGGCAGCTTCTGGCCGGTGGCGCATCCCGCGACCGCCGCCATCAACCCCAAGGCCCCGGCCAGCCCGATAATCCGTGCGCGCATGCGGCGTCCTTTCGATTCCCCTCCGACGTCGCGTGGCTTTCTAAACGCACGAACGCCGCGAAGCGATGCCGCAAAGAGCCTTCCCCGGTCAGGTCGAATCGACCTGACCGGGACAAGAAGGCTCGTTACCTAGAGTTTGAGCGCCTCCTGATCGCCAAACCGGTTCCCACTTTGGCTGGAGGCGCTCAAGGCTTGTTAGGCGACGTCGCCCGCCGTATGCACGCGGCCATGGTTCTCGCCCACGCCTCGTCGTCCAATTGCAACGGTCCCCTCCGGGGTCGGCCGTTCGCGCCTGTCTGACGACCAGGTCCGAGCGCCATCCGACCCCGCCGCAGCGGCAGGGTCGAAACCCGTCTCCCTTCCGCCGGCCAGCCCCGAAGGAGAGACCTGCCATGAAACCCTTGAGACGAACCCGAAGCGGCCTCGTGCGCGAACGCTGGCTGCCGCTGGAGACGCCCCGGCTGATCCTGCGCGACGTGCGCGAGACCGACTTCGACGACATCCACGCCTACGCCACCGACCCCGAGGTGGTGCGCTACATGTTCTGGGGCCCGAACACGCCGGAGGTGACCCGCAAGGTCCTCGACGGCTGGCTGAAGGACCAGCGCCGCTGGCCGCGCAAGGTGGTCAACATGGCCGCCGAGCACCGGGCCGACGGGCGGATGATCGGCGCCGTGCGCTTCGCCGTGATCGACGCCAAGACCGGGACCTGCGACTTCGGCTACAGCTTCCACCGCGCCTACTGGAACCAGGGCCTCGCCACCGAGGCGGCTGGCGCCGTGGTCGACCTCGCGTTCGGGCGCCTGGGCCTGCGCCGCGTCTTCGCCACCTGCGATGCGCGCAACACCGGCTCGTGGCGGGTGATGGAGAAGCTGGGCATGCGCCGCGAGGCGTGCTTCCGGCAGGACACCCGCGCCCAGGACGGCTGGCGCGACACCTACCTCTACGCCTTGCTGGCGGACGAGTGGCGCGCCCGGTCGGAGTGAGCCGCTCCACCTGGACGGGGCCCTGCGGCGCGTTTGCAACAACTGCGACCTGGGGCGTCGAGGTCAAGGCGAAGTTCCGAGCCCGAACTCCCTCCCCTTCATGGGGAGGGACAGCGAAGCGAAGCTTCGCAGGGTGGGGAACCGTGACGCCGGCCGCAAGCTAGCCGGTTGGCGAAGCGGACTTCACGCCACTTCCCCACCCTGTCGGCTTCGCCGACTTTCCCTCCCCATGAAGGGGAGGGAGAGTTTTCAGGGCGCTGTGAACGCGGCCACGGCGGCGCTGTCGAAGTATTCGTCGAGGCGGGTGATCTGGCCGTCCTTGACCTCGCAGACGAGGCAGGCGGCGATCTCGCGTTTCGCCCCGTCGCGGCGGACGCAGCGCAGGACGTGCTGCTGGACGAAGCCGCCCGCGAAGGCGTTCAGGCGGCGCTCGGCGTAGCGGCGTTCCGGAAACCCCTTCACCAGGCCCGACAGGACCCGCAGGTTCTCGGCCTTGCCCTGGGCGATGCCGTCGGTGTTGTGCCAGACGGCGACGTCGTCGGCGTAGCAGGCGCCCACGGCCTCGACGTCGCCCGCCTCGATCGCGTCGAAGAACCGCTTCGCCAGGGCCGCCTCAGCCGTCCCGTCCATCGCCTTGCCTTCCCTCGCCGTGCAGGTGTTCGGTCACGGTCTCGATCGCCTCGACCAAGCCGACCCGCTCCACGCTTACCCCTTCGGGGAGGCCGCTGAACAGGCGCGTCGGCGCGGCGGCGTCCAGCATGACGAACACCCCGCGGTCGTCGGCGCGGCGGATCAGGCGGCCGAACGCCTGGGCGATGCGCGAGCGGGCGAGGCCGTCGTCGTAGCCCTTGCCGCCGAAGCGGGCGCGGCGGGCCTTGTGCAGGATGTCGGGGCGCGGCCAGGGCACGCGGTCGAACACCAGCAGGCGCAGCGACCTGCCCGGCACGTCGACGCCGTCGCGCACCGCGTCGGTGCCCAGCAGGCAGGCGTCCTCCTCGGCGCGGAAGATGTCGACCAGGGCGCCCACCTCGAGCGGGTCGACGTGCTGGGCGTAGAGCGCCAGGCCCTTGTCGGCGAGCGGCGCGGCGATGCGCTCGTGCACGGCGCGCAGGCGCCGGATGGCGGTGAAGAGACCGAGCCCGCCGCCGCCCGCCGCCAGGAACAGCTCGCGCATGGCCGCCGCGACCTGGCGCGCGTCGTCGCGGCCGACGTCGGTGACCACCAGGGCGCGGGCCTGGGTGGCGTAGTCGAACGGCGAGGCGAGCCGCACGGTCTTCGGCCGTTCGGGCAGGCGCGCGGCGCCGGTGCGCATCTCGGCCAGGGCGAAGGGATCGTCCAGGGTGTTGTCGGCGAGGGTGGCGCTGGTCACCAGCACCCCGTGCGCCGGGGCGATCACGGCGGCGGTCAGCGGCTCGGTGGGGTCGACCCAGTGCCGCCGGCAGGCGGCGTCGACCACGCGGCCGTAGTGGAAGTTGGCGTCGAACCAGTCGACGAAGTCCGGATCGTCCTCGGCGTCCTCGTCGATGGCCGTCAGCATCGAGCGCCAGGCCGGCAGCATCATCCGCGCGCGCCGGTCGAGGCCGCGCAGCGCGCCCTCGATGCGGGCGCGGTCGGCGGTGGTGAGGTCGTCGGACTCCTCGTCGAGGACGTCGGCCAGGTGGCGGGCGAGCGCCAGCAGCGGCGCCTCCACGCCGGCCAGGGCCTGGGCCGCGGCGCGGGCGGTCTCGCGCACGAGGTCGATGGCCGGCCGCGCCTGGCACTCCATGCCGACGTCCGAGGACGCGGCGCGGGCGCGCAGCTGCTCGAGCACGGCGACCAGGAAGGCCTCGATCGGCCCCAGCGGATTGGCCTCGCCGGTGGGCGGGGCGATGCGGCCGGACCACCCCTCGCCCGGCAGGGCCGCGGCGGCGCGCACGGCGTCGGTGAGGGCGCGGGCGCTGTCCTCGCGGTCGCCGAGCACCTCGGAAAGGCGCGCTTCCAGGCCCCGCCCCCGCCGCCCGCGCCCTTCCGGGCCGCGGATCCATCGGCGCAGCTCGGCCGCCTCGGCGCCGGAGAGGCAGGCGGCGAAGGCCGCGTCGGCCGCGTCGAACAGGTGGTGGCCCTCGTCGAACACGATCCGCTTCAGCGCCGCCGTTTCGGTGTCCGGAGGCCGGCCGCGGGCGGTGCGGGCGCCGTCGTAGGCGGCCTGAGTCATGACCAGGGCGTGGTTGGCGATGACGAGGTCGGCCCGGCGCGAGGCGCGGATCGCCTTCTCGACGAAGCAGGCGCGGTAGTAGGGGCAGCCGGCGTGGACGCACTCGCCGCGCCGGTCGACCAGGTTGCCGGCGCTGGCCTGGGCCGCCGCCCCCACCGCGAACAGGGTCGGCAGCCAGCCCGGGAAGTCGCCGCCGGTCATGTCGCCGTCGCGGGTGGCGCGCAGCCAGCGCGCGACGAGGGCGAGGCCGACGAGGTCGGCGCCGCCGAGCTGGGCCGCGTTGACCGCCTCCTGGTAGTTCAGCAGGCAGAGGTAGTTCTCGCGCCCCTTGCGCACCACCGCCTTGCGCGCGCGGACGGCGGGATCGGGGAACAGGGCCCGGCTCTCGCGGTCGATCTGGCGCTGCAGGGCGCGGGTGTAGGTCGAGACCCAGACCGCCGGCCCGTTGGCCTCGGCCCACAGCGAGGCCGGCGACAGGTAGCCGAGGGTCTTGCCGATGCCGGTGCCGGCTTCGGCCAGCACCATGTTGGGCTCGCCCTCGCGCTGGCGCGGCTGGAAGGCCTCCGAGACCTCCGCGGCATAGACGCCCTGCAGCGGCCGCGCCTCGTCGAGGCCGGCGCGGCCCAGGAGCTCGCGCAGGCGCTCGGCGGCGCCTTCCGGCGAGATCGGCTTGGAGCCGGCCTCGCCCGGCGGGGCCTGGTCCTCCCACTCCGGGATCCGGCTCCAGACGTCGAGGCCCGAACCGCGCCAGGGCCGAAGGATCGGCCCGCCCTCGCGCAGGGCGCCGATCACCGCCGGCCCCCAGGCCCAGCCGGCCCGCGCCATCGTCTCGGCCTGGGCGAGGGCCTCCTCGCGGCTCGGCGCCGGTTCGGCCTTCAGCTGGTCCAGCAGCAGGCGCGCGGCCGCGGCCAGGGACTGCGCCTGGGCCGCCGCGCCGCGCGGCTCGGCCATGCCCAGCGCCAGGGCAAGACCCGCCGCGGACGGGGCGCAGAAGGCGGCGGGCCGGGCGAAGGCGAACAGCTCCAG
>DASZQQ010000484.1:0-7518 GCA_035549595.1 Caulobacteraceae bacterium | reverse complement strand
CGATTCCCCTGCCACAACGGGGAGGGACGAAAGTCACGGCTTGGCGAAGACGCAGATCTTGTTGCCGGTCGCGTCGCGCAGGTAGGCGCCATAGAGGCTGGTCGACTCCGGGGGGCGGGGGCCGGGGGCGCCTTCGTCCTGGCCGCCGGCGGAAAGACCGGCCGCATAGGCCGCGTCGACCGCCGCGGTCGACGGCGCCTTGAAGGCGATCATGATGCCGTTGCCGCCGCGCGCGGGCTGGCCGTCGAACGGTGGGCAGAGGAAGGTGTTCTGCTCCTCGCCCTTGGGCCCGTAGCCGGCCCAGCCGTTGTCGAAGAAGCCCCGTTCATAGCTGATTGCGCCCAGGACCGCGTCGTAGAACGGCAGGGCGGCGGCCGTGTCGAGGGCGCCGATGGTGACGTAGCCGATCATGGAATGTTCTCCCGTTGCCCGGCGATCCTAGCGGCCGGGCGGAACGGGACAAGAACATCGGGCCGTTCTCCTGACACCCTGCGGCAGGAGAACAGCCCGTGCCGGAGGTCAGGCGCCGAGGGCGGCGTCCAGGTTCTCGGCGATCTTGTCGAGGAAGCCTTCGGTGGTCAGCCAGCCCTGGTGATCGCCCACGAGCAGGGCCAGGTCCTTGGTCATGAAGCCGGCCTCGACGGTGTCGACGCAGACCTTCTCCAGGGTGTCGGCGAAGCGGTCGAGGGCCGCGTTCTCGTCGAGCTTGGCGCGGTGCTTCAGGCCCCGCGTCCAGGCGAAGATCGAGGCGATGGAGTTGGTCGAGGTCGACTCGCCGCGCTGGTGCTGGCGGTAGTGCCGGGTGACGGTGCCGTGCGCGGCCTCCGCCTCGACGGTCTTGCCGTCCGGCGTCATCAGCACCGAGGTCATCAGGCCGAGCGAGCCGAAGCCCTGCGCGACCTGGTCGGACTGCACGTCGCCGTCGTAGTTCTTGCACGCCCAGACGAAGCCGCCCGACCACTTCAGGGCGCTGGCGACCATGTCGTCGATCAGGCGGTGCTCGTAGGTGATCGAGGCGGCCTTGAAGCGGTCGGCGAACTCGGTCTCGTAGATGCGCTGGAAGATGTCCTTGAAGCGCCCGTCGTAGGCCTTGAGGATGGTGTTCTTGGTCGACAGGTAGATCGGGTAGTTGCGCGCCAGGGCGTAGGTCAGGCTGGCTCTCGCGAACTCCTCGATCGACTCGTCGAGATTGTACATCGCCATGGATACGCCCGAGCCCGGATAGTCGAACACCTCGTGCTCGATGACCTGGCCGTCCTCGCCTTCCCACTTGATGGTCAGCTTGCCCTTGCCGGGGATCAGGAAGTCGGTGGCGCGGTACTGGTCGCCGAAGGCGTGGCGGCCGATGATGATCGGCTGGGTCCAGCCGGGGATCAGGCGCGGCACGTTGCGGCAGATGATCGGCTCACGGAACACCACGCCGCCCAGGATGTTGCGGATGGTCCCGTTCGGGGACTTCCACATCTTCTTGAGATTGAACTCCTTAACCCGCGCCTCGTCCGGGGTGATGGTCGCGCACTTGACGCCGACGCCCCACTTCTTGATCGCGTTGGCCGCGTCGATCGTCACCTGGTCGTCGGTGGCGTCGCGGTGCTCCATGCCGAGGTCGTAGTAGTCGAGCTGGATGTCGAGAAAGGGAAGGATCAGCTTGTCCTTGATCAGCTTCCAGATGATGCGGGTCATCTCGTCCCCGTCGAGGTCCGCGACGGGATTGGCGACCTTGATCTTGGCCATGAGGGCTCCGGTTCGTCGGGCTAGGGGCGGACGGGCGCGCGTCCGCGGGTGCGAGGGCTATAGAGGCTAATTTCGCGCCCGAAAAGCCGCCGAAAGCGGCGGTCAGCCGCCTTCGCCCGTGGCTTGCGCGATCAGGCGTCCGGCGTCGGCGAACAGGCGGTCGCGCTGCGGCTTCGAGCTCGTCGCCCCGGCCAGGAAGGCGCAGGCGGCGAATCGGCGCCCGTCCGCGAAGGTCAGGATGCCCAGCTCGGCCGCGGCCGGCGTCAGGCCGAGGTCGGTGGCCGTCAGGGCGCCCTTGCGGGCGAACCGGGCGCCCTTGGGCAGGGCCGCGCCCAGCGGACCTGGTCCGCTGTCGCCCATGGTCTTCAGCAGCAGGGCCGTCGAGGCCGGCGACAACAGGGCGCCGCGGCCGAGCTTGGTCAGGAAGGTGATCGCGTCCTGCGCCGTGGTCGTGTCGCGCGGGTCGGCCAGGTAGGCGGCCATGGCGGCCTCGCGCTCGGTCACGGGGACGGCGGCGCGGGCCGCGGCGAAGGCCGCCGGCGTGCGCCACGAGGCGCGGAATGCGGGCAGACCGGCGACCGCCGTCTGGATCTCGCGCGCGTAGCGGTCGACGCGCATGCCCTGGACGCCCTTGTTGCGCAGCCAGGCCGTGACCGCGCCCGGGCCGCCGATCACGCTCATCAGCACGTCGGCGGCGGTGTTGTCGTTGTACTGCACCGCCAGCGCCAAGAGGTCGCCGACGCGGACGTTCATGGCGAAGCCGGGCTGGTCGCGCCACGACTGGGCGATCAGGCTGTAGGGCGGCGAGAGGTCGACGTCGCGCACGGTGACATGGTCGGTGAGCTTGACGAGGCCATTGTCGACCTCGCCCAGCACCGCCGCGGCCATCGGCAGGATGAAGGCGCTCTCGAGCGGGAACGGCCGGTTGATGTTCCAGAACCAGGAGGCGTTGTCGGACAGGTCGAGGATCGCCGCGTCGAACATGCCCGGCCGCGCCCGGTCGGCCAGCGCCGGGAAGCCCTTGTCGAGCACCTTGCCGTCGAACCGGGGCGTCAGCGGCGAGCCGGCCTTGCCGCAGCCGGCCAGCAGGGCGGCCAGGCCCAGGGCCAGGCGTCGGCGGTCCGGCCGCCCGCAGCGAGAGTCTGCATCCATCGGCCGACCATATATCCGGTTGCGGCGGCATTGGGGCTGGGCTTAAGCCCGGGCGATGAACGCCAAACCGCCCGCCGTGATCCTGAACGAGCCGCAACTGGCCGAGAATATCGGCGCGGTGGCCCGGGTGATGGGCAATTTCGGCCTCTCCGACCTGCGCCTCGTGCGCCCGCGCGATGGCTGGCCCCAGGACCGGGCGTGGGCCAGCGCCTCGGGCGCCGACTGGCCGCTCGACAACGCCCGCGTCTGCGCCACCCTCGCCGAGGCGGTGGCGGACCTGCAATACGTGCTCGCCACCACGGCCCGGCCGCGCGAGACCGTGCTGCCGGTGATCACGCCGCGCGAGGCGGCGACGGCCCTCAGCGCAGAGGCGAACGCCGGCCACGCCACGGGCCTGCTCTTCGGCGGCGAGCGGGCATGGCTCGAGACCGCCGACATCGCCCTGACGCACGGCATCGTCACCATCCCGATCGATCCGAAGTTCCACTCGCTGAACCTGGCCCAGGCGGTGGCGATCACCGCCTACGAGTGGCGCCTGACGGTCTCCGACACCGCCCCGCCGAAGTTCGCCGAGAGCGCCGCCGCCCCGCCGGCCGAACAGGCGGCGGTGATGGGCCTCTACGAGCACCTGGAGGGCGAGCTCGAGGCCGCCGGCTTCTTCCATCCGGCGGAGAAGAAGGCCTCGATGGTGCGCAACCTGCGCGTCGCGCTCGGCCGCGCGCGGCTGACCGACCAGGAGGTGCGCACCTTCCGCGGCGTGGTGACGGCCCTCTCCAGAGGGCGCGGCCGGGTGCTGGCCAAGCTCGCCGCCCAGAAGGCGGCCGCCGAGGCGCGCGAGGACGAGCCATGACCGCCCGCGACTTCTTCGATCGGCTGCCGATCCCGATCGTCCAGGCGCCGATGGTCGGCGCCTCGTCGTTCGAGATGTCGCTGGCCGTCAGCCGCGCCGGCGGTCTCGGCACCCTGGCGGGCGGGGCCATGCCGCCCGGGGAGATCGAGGCCGAGGCCGCGCGCTTCCGCGCCGCCGGCGACGCCCCGTTCGCCATCAACCTGCTGATGGCCGACCACCGCGCCCGGCCGGACGCCGCGACCTTGCAGGCGGCGCTGGACCGGCTCGGCCCCTGGTATACCGCCGTCGGCCTGCCGCCGCCGGCCGCGCCCAACGACTACGCCCCCGACTTCGACGCCCAGTTCGCCGCCCTGGTGCGCGCGGCCCCGACGGTGGCGTCGTTCGCCTTCGACCGCCTCTCCGCCGAGCGCGTCGGCGCCCTCAAGGCGGCCGGCAGCCTGGTGGTCGGCACGGCCACGACCGTCGCCGAGGCCAGGGCCTGGGCCGAGGTCGGCGCCGACGCGATCAGCGCCCAGGGGTTCGAGGCCGGCGGCCACCGCGGCCACTTCCTGGCCGAGCTCGAGGCCAGCCTCGTGGGCACGCTGCCGCTGGTGGCCGCGGTCCGGGCGGCCACCGGCCTGCCGGTGCTGGCGGCGGGCGGGATCATGGACGGGCGTGGCGTCGCCGCCGTCCTGGCCCTCGGGGCCGCCGCGGCCCAGATGGGCACCGCCTTCCTGCTCGCCGACGAGGCTTCCTCGAGCGCGCCCTGGCGCGCCGCCGCCGCCGCCGCGCCGGACGACGCCACGCGGCTGACGCGCGCCTTCACCGGCCGCTATGCGCGCGGCATCGAGAACCGCTTCATGCGCGAGATGCGGACCCAGGAGGCCGACGTGCCGGACTATCCGGTGCAGAACCGGCTGACCAAGCCGATGCGCGCCGCCGCCGCCCGGGCCGGGGAAGCCGACATGATCTCGCTGTGGGCCGGGCAGGGCGTGACCCTGGCCCGGCCCGGCCGCTCGGACGAGCTCGTCCGGCGCTGGTGGGACGAGGCCCGGGACGCGGCCAGGGCGCTGGCCGCCCGCACGGCGACCTGACGTCATGGCCAGAGCCAGCTCCTCGCCGGCCCCCTCGGGGGTCGTCCTGCCGCTGGCGGCCACGGTCGGCGCCATGGTGGCGTTCCAGGTCGGCGCCGCCTTCGCCAAGGGCCTGTTCCCGGCCGTCGGGCCGCAGGGCGCGGCGACGCTGCGCCTGCTGCTGGGCGCGGTCATGCTGGCGGGCGTCACCCGGCCCTGGCGCGGCTGGCCGCGCGGCCGCTCGCTCTGGCCGCTGCTGGGCCTGGGCGTGGCGACCGCCGGGGCGGTGCAGTTCTTCTACTTGGCCCTCGAGCACCTGCCGCAGGGCGTGGCCATCGCCCTGCAGTTCCTGGGACCGCTGGCGATCGCCGTGTTCGGCTCGCACCGCCCGCGCGACTTGGTCTGGGCCGCCCTGGCCGCCGCCGGCGTCTGGGCCATGGTCGGCGCGGGGCCGGGAGGCGCGGGGGGCGCGGCCGGCCACATCGATGCGCTGGGCGTCGTCTTCGCCCTCGGCGCGGCGGCCAGCTGGGCCGCCTACATCCTGTTCGGCCGCGCCGCGAGCGCCGCCTTCGGCAACGCCACCGGCGCGGTGGCCATCGCCATCGCGGGCGCGATCCTCGCCCCCTTCGGCCTGGCGCGGGCGGGCGCGGCCCTCGTCAGCCCGGGCCTGATCCCGCTGGCCTTGGCGGTGGCCCTGATGTCGACCGCGGTGCCGTTCTCGCTCGAGTTCTACGCCATGCCGCGCCTGCCGGCCCGGACCTTCGCCACCTTCGCCAGCCTGGAGCCGGCCTTCGGCGTGCTGTCCGGGTTCATGCTGCTGCACGAGCGCCTCGGCGCGGTGCAGATCGCCGGCGTCGCCGCCGTGATCGCAGCGGCTGCGGGGGCGGCCTGGTCCAGCGCCGCGGCGCCCGCCGCCGAGGCCGGGATCGCCGACGGGCCGCCCACCTGAGGCCGATCGCGAGGCGCCGGGCCGGTCCGTCGGCGCCGTAACATTTCGGAACTTGCTTTCGACGCGCGGCCGCTGAAACTCCGGCCGCTTTCTTGGGCAAGGCGGAGTAGCGTATGGACCGCAGGCAGTTGCTGGCGTCGGGTTGGGCCTGGGCGGCGTTGGCGGGGATCGCCAGGGCGCAGGGGGTGCAGGCCACGGGCGAGGTCGCCGACCTGCGGACGGCGGCGCGGGAGGGCTGGATCTACTGCCTGCCGCTGATCGAGGCCGCGGCGGCGCGCTCGCGCATCGCCGGGCCCTCGTCGTCCGGGGCGGAAGGCGGCTCGAACCGCTTCGTACACATGAGCGACCTGGCCGGTCCGCAAAGCCGCACGATCACCACGCCGAACAACGACACCCTATATTCCCACGCCTGGCTGGACCTCTCCGCGGGGCCGGTGTCGATCACCCTGCCGCGGACCGGCGAGCGGTATTTCTCGCTCGCCCTCATGGACATGTTCACCAACAACTTCCTGGTGATCGGCCCCAGGACCACGCACGGCGAGGGCGGCGAGATCACGATCGCCCCGCCGCAGGGCAAGGCGCCCGCCGGCTCGGTCCGGGCGCCGACGACCTGGGTCTGGGCCCTGGCGCGCACCCTGGTCGACGGGCCGTCGGACCTTGCCGCCGCGCGGGCGGTGCAGGACGGCATCGTGCTGCGCGCCCACGAAGGGCGCATTCCCGACAGCGGGCCGGGCCGCGACGCGGCCTGGAACGACTACTTCCTGTGGGCCCAGGCGCTGCTCGACGACAACCCGCCGCCCGAGGCGGACCGCCCGTTCTTTCAGCGCATCGCCGCCCTGCAGCTGGGCCCGCGCCACAGCTTCGCCAACGCGCGCTTCGCCGACACCGAGACCGGCGACATCGAGGCCGGCGTCAACGACGGCCGCGCCCTGCTGGCCGGCCTGAAGCCCAGGGGCGTGCAGGGCTGGACCTATCCCAAGCCCGACCTCGGCGACTTCGGCCAGGACTACCTCTACCGCGCCGCCGTGGCGGTGAGCGGCCTTGCCGCCCTGCCGCCGTCCGAGGCGATGTACATGCGCGCGGTCGGGCCGGACGGGGAGGGCGTGCTCCAGGAGGGGCACTATCGCCTGTCGCTGCCCGGCCCCGTGCCGGTGGACGGCTTCTGGTCGCTGACCCTCTACGAGGCGACGCCGCAGGGGCAGCTGTTCCTGACCGCCAATCCGCTCGGCCGCTATTCGATCGGCGACCGCACCGCGGGCCTGAAGCGCGGTCCGAACGGCGAGCTCGACATCTGGATCGGCCGCAACGACCCGGGCCCCTCGCGGCGGCCGAACTGGCTGCCGGCGCCGGCATCGGGGCCGTTCGCCCTGATCCTGCGGGCCTATCTGCCCAGGGCGGAGCTGGTCGAGGGCCGCTATCGCCTGCCCGAGCTCGTCCGCCTCGATCCGCCCGCCGCCGCCCGGCCGGTCGCCGAGCCGCCCGTCGTCAAGCCGCCGCCGCCCAAGCCCCGCCGCCGGCGCAGGCGCTAACCTGCCGGTCACATCTCGGTGTTATCTGAGCCGTCCGCGGGAGGATGGTTAAGAGATGCTGAGCCCTGACGCGGCCCCGAAGGCGCCTTCGCCCGACAAGGCGGCGGCCAACCTCTTCTGGGCTTCGAGCCGCAATCTCCCGATCCGGCTGACCGTCGCCGCCGGCATGGTCGTCGCCGCCCTGCCGGTCATGCCTGTCGGCCAGGCCGTGGTGTGGATCTGCGCCGTCTGCGCGCTGTCGGTCGTCGAGCA
>DASZQQ010000483.1:0-20017 GCA_035549595.1 Caulobacteraceae bacterium | reverse complement strand
GGCGGGCGGCCGGATGTCTTTGCTGCAATGCACCCTGACTAACAACCGTTTGAAAAAGCGCAAGTCGCCAATCCCTCCCCACAGAGGGGGAGGGATTACGCGAGCCCGACCTTGGCCAGGGCCTCGGCCTGGCGGGCGGCGAGCTTTTCTTCGGAGAAGCCTTCCAGGGACGCTTCGAACAGCTGGCGCCAGTTCATCGCCGCGTCGAGGTGCAGGAAGGCGGCGCCGAGGCCGATGGCGGCGCGGTCCATGAATACGAACTCGCGCGGGATGGTCACCGGCCCCTTCTGCTCCAGGGCCTGCTTGACCTGGAAGGCCTCGCGCCGGCCGTAGAGACCCGGGGCGACGCCGTCGGCGACGGTGCGCACGCGGTCGTCGAGCAGCGGGCCGTAGATGAACCGGGCCCAGATGTTGAGCACGTCCATCAGCTCGTCGGTCAGTCCCTTGAAGCCCCAGGCGCGGTAGGCCTCCATCTGGCCGGCGCGGTCGTCGTGGGTCATGGCGTGGAACAGCTTGACCACCCCGCCGACGAAGCTGGGCGGGAAGATGCGGATGCAGCCGAAGTCCAGGAGGTTCAGCCGCCCGGCCCCGTCGGTGAAGCTGTAGTTGCCGAGGTGCGGGTCGCCGTGGATGACGCCGAGGTTGATCAGCGGCGTCCACCAGGCCTCGAACAGGACCCTGGCGACGCGGTTGCGGGTCTCCTGGTCGGCGCCCTTGAAGTGGATCAGGCCCCGCCCCTCGAGCCAGCCCATGGTCAGGAGGCGCTGGGTCGATAGCTCCGGCTCCAGCACCGGGACGGCGATGTCGTCGCGCCCGGCGAAGAAGTTCGCGTAGAGCGCCATGGCCTTGGCTTCGCGCTCGTAGTCGAGCTCCTCGCGGATGCGGGCGCTGATCTCGACGGCGATCTCGGAGGTGTCGACGGCGCCGAACACCTGGCGGCCGACCGCCATCAGGGCGCGTAGCTGCGCCAGGTCGCTTTCGACCGCGCTCTGCATGTCCGGGTACTGCAGCTTCACCGCCAGGGGGCGGCCGTCGAGGCTGGTGGCGCGGTGCACCTGGCCGAGGGAAGCGGCGGCGGCCGGGGCGAGGTCGAACGAGCCGAACTTGCCCTGCCAGTCCGGGCCCAGTTCGGCGGCCATGCGCCGGCGCACGAAGGCGCCGGTCATCGGCGGGGCGTTGGTCTGCAGTTCGGCGAGCTCGGCGGCGAACTCGGGCGGCAGCAGGTCCGGCACGGTGGCGAACATCTGCGCCACCTTCATCAGGGGCCCCTTCAGCCGGCCGAGGGTCTCCTTCAGCGCCCGGGCGTTGCGCGCGTCGGCCTCGCCCGAGGCGAAGAGGGCGTTGGCCCCGAAGGTCGCGGCCGCGCCGGTCAGGCCCGCGCCGACCTTGGCGAAGCGCGCCACCCGCCCGGCCAGCCGGTCGCGCTCGGGATCACGGGACATGCGAAGACCTCAGACCAGCGCCTCGAACTCGTCGACGAGGCGCTTCAGGCTGGCGCAGCCGGCCGCCCAGAAGGCCTTCTGGCGCGGATCGAGGCCGAAGGGCGCCAGGGCCTCCACATAGGTCCGGGTCCCGCCCGCCGCCAGCAGGTCCTCGTAGAGCGGCGTGAAGCCCTTGGGATCCTTGCGCCGGGCCTCCATCAGCGCCTCGACCAGCAGGTTCCCGAAGGCGTAGGCGTAGACGTAGAACGGCGCGTGCGCGAAGTGGCTGACGTAGGCCCAGTAGTGCTCGTAGCCGGGGTTGAGCTTGATCGCAGGCCCCAGGCTCTCGCCCATGACCTCCAGCCAGAGGCCGCCGATCTCCGCCGGCGACAGCTCGCCCTGGGCGCGCAGGTCGTGGAACTGGGTCTCGAAGCGGTGGAAGGCGATCTGGCGGACCACCGTGTTGAGCCCGTCCTCGATCTTGCCGGCCAGCAGCGCGCGGCGCTCGTCGCCGCTGGCCTCGGCCAGCAGGCGCTCGAAGACGAGCCCCTCGCCGAAGATCGAGGCGGTCTCGGCCAGCGTCAGCGGGGTGTCGGCCAGCAGGGTGCCGTTCGGCGCCGCCAGGGTCTGGTGCACGGCGTGGCCGAGCTCGTGCGCCAGGGTCAGGACGTCGCGCCGTTCGCCCATGTAGTTCATGAACACGTACGGGTGGCGGGTCGAGGTGACCGGGTGCGAATAGGCGCCCGACTGCTTGCCGGGGCGTGGGCGCGCGTCGATCCAGGGCTGGGCGAAGAAGATCGCGGCGGTGTCGGCGAACTTCGGCGCCAGGGCGGAGAAGCT
The DNA here is from genome assembly GCA_035549595.1 of Caulobacteraceae bacterium. Lineage (GTDB taxonomy): Bacteria > Pseudomonadota > Alphaproteobacteria > Caulobacterales > Caulobacteraceae > Acaudatibacter. The sequence goes on along the minus strand of DASZQQ010000483.1, from coordinate 17,756 downwards.
CTCAAGCACCATGCCCCTGGCCTCGTTCCAGCCATAGGTCTTCGGCGCGTCGGCGGTGAGCGGGGCGTTGCGGTCCCAGTGGTCGAGCACCCGCCTGCCCATCACCTTGGCCTTCAGGCGGTAGTAGCGATGGCTGAGCGCCGGATACGCCTCGACCACCGCCGCCTCCAGGGCCTGGACGGACTCGGCGTGGACCTCGTTGGCCAGGTGCCGAGACGACGCCGGCGTCGGGAACTTGCGCCAGCGGTCCTCGACCTGCTTCTCGAAGGCGATGGTGTTGAGACACAGGGCCAGCGTCGATTCCCGCTCGGCCAGGGCCTTGGCGAGGGCGTTGGCGGCGGCCTTGCGCCGCGCCGAGAGCGGGTCGGAGAGCCGGTTCAGCACCTCCGGCAGGGTCAGGGTCTCCGAGCCGACCCTTGCCGTCAGCCGGGCCAGGGTCTCGTCGTAGAGCCGCGTCCAGTTGGCCACTGCCGGGCCGCGGTCGACCAGCATCCGCTCCAGGTCGGCGCTGAGCTCGTGCGGGCGCGACAGGCGAACGCGCCGCAGCCACGGGCGCCAGCGGGCCGCCGGGGCATGCGCCGCGAGCGCCGCCTCCAGTTCGGCGTCCTCCAGCTCGTTGATCTCGAGGGTGAAGAACAGGCTCTCGGCGGCGATCTGCGACGAGCGCGTGCGCAGGTCGGCCTCGAACTTGGCCCAGGCCGGGTCGTCGCGGGCGGTGGAAGCGGCGAGACCGGCGTAGGCGCCGACGCTCCAGAGGCCGTTGGTGGCCTCCTCGTAGAGGGTGATGCCGCGGTCGAGGCGCTCGCCCAGCAGGCGCGGCTCGGCCCGCGCCGCGGCGAACTGGCCCTGCATGGCCGCGAGCGCGTCGTTGGCGGCCTTGGCGGCGGCGAGGTCGGCCTCGATGCGCGGATCCTCGCGCCCCGCGTAGAGGTCGTCGAGACGCCACTGCGGCAGGGTCTCGGCTTCGAAGGACTTGGGCTGGACGGTCATGCCGAACCGTTTACGCCGGCCGGCCGCCTGGCGCCATCGCCCACGCCCATGCTCATTTCGAGAACGGAATGGCGTTCAATGCGTTGTCATCCGTGCAGGGCGCTTCCCGCCCGCCATGGAACACTGTTCAGACATGACCACCTTCGTTCAGGACGACGACGCCTTCCGCGCCGAGCTGATGCCGATGATCTCGCACATGCGCGCCTTCGCCCGCTCGCTGTGCGGCGACCCGGTGGAGGCGGACGACCTCGTGCAGGAGTCCCTGGCCAAGGCGTGGAAGAGCCGCGCCAGCTATCAGACGGGGACCAGCCTGAAGAGCTGGACGTTCACCATCCTGCGCAACCAGTTCTATTCCGACAAGCGCCGCTCGTGGCGGCAGAGCTCGCTGGACCCGGAGACCGCCGAGCGGACCCTGGTGGCCGCCTCGAACCCCGGCGCGGCGCTGGAGCTCGACGAGGTGCGCCGCGCGCTCGCCCTCCTGCCCGACGACCAGCGCGAGGCCCTGATCCTGGTCGGCGTGGCCGGCCTGCCCTACGAGGAGGTCTCGGCCATCTGCGACTGCGCGATCGGCACCATCAAGAGCCGCGTCAGCCGCGCCCGCCACCGCCTGGCCGAGATCCTGGCCCAGGGCTATGTGGAGGTGGACGAGACCGCCCCCAGCGAGGCCATGAACGCGCTGCTGGCCGACGCCCAGCGCCTGAGCGGCCGCCGCGCGGCGTAAGCAACCTGGAGGGGACAGGATCGGCGATCCTGTCCCCTCCCGCTCGGCCGGCGTTAACCCGGCGCACACACCCGCGAAACTCCGCCTTTACCGGGGCCCTGTATCAAGCCGGGACAAGCAAGGCCGCGTCCGTCAAGGGCGACAAGGCCGTATCCGGTGGGTGTGTTCGAATGACCAAGACCGTCCTCGTCGTCGACGACGACCCGACGCAGCGGCGCCTGATCCAGGCGGTTCTGGAGCGCGACGGGTTCGCCGTCGCCCATGCCGACGGCGGGCGCGCGGCGCTGGACCACCTGGCGTCCGGCGCGCCGGCCGACGTGGTGCTGCTGGACCTGGTCATGCCCGGCTTCTCAGGCCAGGAGACCCTGGCCGACATGCGCGCCCGCGGCTTTTCCCAGCCGGTGATCGTGGTCACCGCCACCGGCGGCATCGACACCGTGGTCCAGGCCATGCAGGCCGGCGCCTGCGATTTCTTCGTCAAGCCGGCGAGCCCGGAGCGGATCATCGTCTCGATCCGCAACGCCCTTTCGATGGGGGCGATGAAGGTCGAGGTCGACCGGCTGAAGAAGCAGGCCGGCCACCGCACCACCTTCGACGACCTGATCGGCGAGTCCGAGCCGATGCAGCTGGTCAAGCGCCTGGGCCTGCGCGCCGCCAAGTCGTCGATCCCGATCCTGATCACCGGCGAGAGCGGCGTCGGCAAGGAGGTGATCGCGCGGGCCGTGCATGGCTCGTCCGAGCGCGCCGGCCGACCGTTCGTCACCGTCAACTGCGGCGCCATCCCCGAGAACCTGGTCGAGAGCATCCTGTTCGGCCACGAGAAGGGCAGCTTCACCGGCGCCCACGAGAAGCACCTGGGCAAGTTCCAGGAGGCGAACGGCGGCACCCTGTTCCTCGACGAGGTCGGCGAGCTGCCGCTGGACATGCAGGTCAAGCTGCTGCGCGCCCTGCAGGAGAGCGAAATCGACCCGATCGGGGCCAAGCGGCCGGTGAAGGTCGACGTGCGCATCGTCTCGGCGACCAACCGCGACCTGGCCCAGGCCGTGGCCGAGGGCCGGTTCCGCGAGGACCTGTACTACCGCCTGAACGTGTTCCCGATCGAGGCGCCGGCCCTGCGCGAGCGGCGCAGCGACGTGCCCGCCCTGGTCGACGCCTTCATCCGCCGCTTCAACATCGAGGAGGGCAAGCGCGTGGTCGGCGCCAGCCCGGAGACCCTGAAGCTGCTGGTCGCCTTCGACTGGCCGGGCAACGTGCGCCAGCTGGAGAACGCGGTCTACCGCGCCATCATCCTGGCCGACGCGCCCTATCTGCAGCCGCACGACTTCCCGGCCATCTCCGGCGTCAAGCTGCCGCCCGAGGCGATCGCGCCGGCGCAGGGTCCGACGCCCAGCATCCCGACCGCCGAGGCCCTGATGCAGGCCCTGCCAGCCGACTCGCCGGTGCAGATCCTCGACGCCCGCGGCCACCTGCGCACGCGGGAGGAGATCGAGCGCGACCTGATCCAGCTCGCCATCGAGATCTATTCGGGCCACATGAGCGAGGTCGCCCGGCGCCTGGGCATCGGCCGCTCGACCCTCTACCGCAAGGTCCGCGAGCAGGGCCTGGAAGACCAGGTGCGCGAAGCCGGCTGACGGGCCTCAGCGCTTGCGCTCGAGCACCTCGACGCGCTCCAGCGTGACGAGGCCGATGTCGGCATAGGCGTCCAGGGCGCCGGCGAAGTCGCGCACCTTGGCCTCGTCGTCGACGATCTCGATCACCAGCGGCAGTTTGGCCGACAGGTCGAGGATCTTGGCCGTGTGGATGGCGTGCGAGCGGCCGTAGCCCATCGGCCCGCGCAGGACCGTCGCGCCGGCCAGGCCCGCCCCGCGGGCCGCCAGGACGATCGCCTCGTAGAGCGGCCGCCCGTCGTGCAGCTTGCCTTCCTCGGTATAGATCCTGAGCAGCAGGGCCATGGCGGTCAGCTCCCCTTCAGGGCGTTGAGGCTCTGGGCGCAGGCGTGCCCCAGCCAGACCGAAACGAGGCACAGGGCCACCGAAGCCACCACGTTCGCCCCGGCGCGCACGAAGGCGCCGTCCTGGGCCAGCGTCAGGGTCTGCAGGCTGAAGGACGAGAAGGTGGTGTAGCCGCCGCAGATCCCGACCATCACGAACTGGCGCATGTCCGGCGACACCAGCAGGCGTCCATCCGGCCCGGTCATGGCGGCGAAGAAGCCGATGACGAACGAGCCGGCGACGTTGACGATCAGCGTGCCCCACGGAAACGCCTGGCCGAACCAGTTCGCCACCAGGGCCGAGCAGCCGTAGCGGGCGACGCTGCCCAGCGCCCCGCCGATCGCGATCCACAGATAGGTGGCCACCCGCTCGTCCCGTCCCGCCGTCTTCGCGCCGAAGACACCCTTTCGGCCCGCGACCGCGCGAACGCAAGCGGTCAGGGCGCGGCCGGCCGCGGATCCAGGCCCCAGACGCGGCCCGGCCAGCCGGCGGCGTCGAAGTAACGCCGCCCGCCCGCGGTCTGGACCTTCAGCACGGTGACGAAGCCGCCGGGGCCGGGCGCGGAGCGCTCGACCGCGACGGCGCCTGCGACGGGCTTGCCGTCCCTGGCCAGGGCCTCGGTGATGACGCGGCCGGTCAGGGTTCCCTTCGCCGGCATCGGCAGGCCGATGGCGTGGGCCAGGGTCGGGACGATGTCGGCGTTGCCGACCGGGGTGCGGTCGACGAAGCCGCGCCGGAAGTCGGGCCCTACGGCGGCCATGAAGTTGCGGGTGTCGCCGCGCTGGAAGGCGCCGTGGATGCCCTGGCCCTGCTGCAGGTCGGTGTCGGCGACCTCGACCGCGCAGGCGTCGAGGCGGGGGCAGGCGCCGGACCAGGAGCGGAACGAGACCACGATCGCCGGGGCCTCGGTGCGGGCCGAGCCCTTCAGGCCGATGGCGCTGGTCGGAAGCGTGCCCGGGATCGGCCCCAGGTCGTCGGCGGCGAAGATGGCGGCGGTGTAGTCCTCGGCCGCGAGCGCCGCGACGATGCGGCGGGCGAGGGCCGCGCGGTCGCCCGTCGGCAGCCAGATCAGGTCCGTGCCGCCGTTCGAGCCGATGACCACCTGCGGCGCCTTCGGGTCCGGACCCAGGATGGCGCTGGACCGCTTGGGGTGGAAGCCTCCGGCGAGGTCGACGTCGAGGCCGTTGGCGTCGTGCAGGGCCAGGCCCAGCGACTTCGAAAGGTCGATGGCCAGGAAGCCCGGCGGCAGCTGGCCGGGAGCCACGTCGCGGAAGCTCATCTTGGCCGCCGCGCTGGTGCGGCTCTGGCGCGAGATGGTGGAAAAGCCGTGGTCGGCGGTGACGAAGACGTCGGTCGTGGCCTCCAGGCCAAGGTCGTGCAGGGCCTTGCGGATGGCGCCCAGGTCCTTGGACGCGTTGCGCACCCCGGCCAGGGAGGTGGGGCCGTTGATGCCCGGATCCAGGGTCCCCAGGCTGTCGCCCTCGTTGTGCTGGGTGCCGTCCGGGTCGCGCGACCAGAACACCAGCACGAACGGCTTGTCGTCCTTCTTGAACATCGGCAGCAGCGCCCCCGTGACGACGCGGGTGAACCAGTCCTGCTGCTCGACGTTGGCCACCCGGACGCCCGGCATGTTGTAGGCGCCGGGGTCGCTGTTGAGCCCGCGGTCGGGCGCCGTCGGCTTCAGCCCGGCCGCCTTGATCGCCGCCTTGACGTCGGCGGGCAGGTCGACACCCTCGGGGAACCCCTGGCTCGGCCAGCCGGTGGCGTCGTCGATCAGCACGCCCTGGCCGGAGAAGGCGCCCAGGTCCTGGACGCCGGCCGGGCCCAGCTTGCCGACCACGGCCGTGCGGTAGCCCCGGGCCCTGGCCGCGGCCAGGAAGCTCTGTTCGTTCAGGTAATTGCCGCCGGTCGCCTGGTTCATCAGCCGCAGCGCCGCGTCGTCCTCGACGGGCGCCACCACGGCCGAGACCGGGGCCGGAAGCCCGCCCGGGAAGTAGAGCTGGTTGGAGAAGTCGCCGGTGTCGCCGAGGTAGTGGCCGGTGGCGATCGCCGAGGCGTTGGGCGTGGTCACCGTCGGATAGAGCGCATGGCTCTCGGCGAAGTCGACGCCCTCGCGCCGCACCGCCATCAGCTCCGGCGCGGTGGTGTCGTCGACGATGCCGTAGCGCAGGCCGTCGGCGACGAAGATCACCACGTTGCGGCGGGGGTGGCCGGAACAGGCCGCCAGCGAGGCGGCGGCGATCACGAGGCCGATCAGGATCAGGACTTTGCGCATGCGGCTCCCCCAGCGGACGGGAGCGTCCTGCGCCCTCCATGTGACAGGCGTTCGACAGCGCTAGCGGCGGCGAAGATCGAGCGCCCGTTCCTCGGCCCGCATGCGCAGCGCCAGCAGCGGCGCGTTGAGCGCCGTGAAGGCGAGCGCGAACAGGGTGAGGCCGAAGGCGACGGGGACGAGGGCGACCTCGGCCGCGACGACCGCATAGTTCGGGTGCCGCAGCCAGCGGTAAGGCCCCGTCCGCACCGGCGCAGCGCCCGGCAGCACCACGATCTGCGTCGTCCAGCGCTCGCCGAGCGTGGCCATGGTCCAGACCCGGACCGCCTGCAGCCCGGCGAGGACCGCGACCCACGTCCAGGCCAGGACGCGGTCCCACGCCAGCAGCCAAAGCCCCGCCAGCCAGGCCGCGTGCAGCAGCACGATCAGCGGATACCAGGGCTCTGGCCGCACCTGCGCCCCGCGCGCTATCAGCCGGGCGCTGTTGCGCCGGTTCAGGGCCAGTTCGCCGACGCGTTGCAGGGTGTAGGCGCAGAGCACGGCCCAGCCCGGCGCCCCGGCGACGAGGCTCACGCCGCCAGCGACAGGCAGGTGGCGGTGAATCCCGGTCCGAGCGCGCTCAGCACCAGCCGGGGCTTCGGCGGATCGGCCAGCACCCGCTCGAGCACGAAGATCGCCGTCGGGGCCGACATGTTGCCGTGGTCGGCCAGAACCTCGCGCTCGCGGTCGAGCGCGCCCTGCCCCACCCCCAGAGCGCTCTCCAGGGCGTCGATCACCTTGGCCCCGCCGGGGTGACAGACGAAGCGGTCGACCTGGTCCACGGCAAGGCCCATGCGCGCCAGGATGCCGTCCACCGCCGGCCGCAGGTTGGCCTCGGCGAACGGCGGGATCGAGCGAGCGAAGATGACGCCGAAGCCCTGCGGGTCGACGTTCCAGCCCATGATGTCGAGGGTGTCGGGCCAAGTGTGCTCGCCGGCGCCTTCGAAGCGGCGCAGGCCCTTGGCCCCGGCGCTGACGACGCAGGCCGCTGCCCCGTCGCCGAAGAGGGCGGTGGCGACCAGGTTGGCGCTGGTCAGCTCGTCGAGCCGGAAGGCGAGCGTGCACAGCTCGACGCAGACGAACAGCACCACCTCGCCCGGCCGGGCCGCGGCCAGGCGCGCGGCCAACGACAGGCCGGTGACGCCGCCGGCGCAGCCGAGGCCGAACACCGGAACGCGGGCGACGTCGGCGCGCAGGCCGAGGCGCCCCATGGCCCTGGCCTCCAGGCTGGGCGTGGCGATGCCGGTGGACGACACCGTGACCACCGTGTCCACCTCGGCGGCGGTGATCCCGGCGCGGGCGAGCGCCTTGGCGGCGGCCTCGACGAAGAGGTCGACGGCGCCCGCGAGATAGGCGGCGGTGCGCTCGGGCCAGGACTTCGGCTCGAAGTGCCACTCCATGGGCGCCACGGCCTGGCGGCGGTGGATGCCGGCGTTGGTGAACACCGGCGCCAGCCGGTCGAAATCCCGGAAACGGGGCCCGAACAGGGTGCGCGCCGCCTCGGCGACGGCGGACTGTTCGAGGATGTGGGGCGGAGAGGCGGTGGCGAGCGAGAGGAGGGCGACGGTCGGCGTCAAGCTGGAATCCCTTGCGGCGGGCGTTGAAGCCCGCGATCCCTCTCGGGCCAACCCTAGCCTGCGCCGCAGCGTTCCCCAAGCGCGGAACGCGAGCCTATTCGTCCTGCGTGGCAGGCCCCTTCTTCGCCGGCCGGCGCGAGCGGAAGCCGCGCGGCTCGCCCTTGGCCTTGGCCGCGATCTCCTTGAGCTTGACGGTCTGCAGCGCCGAGAGGGCCTGGCCGGGCGCGCCCTTCTCGGGATCGCCGAAGGCGCGGCCGTAGGTCTTCACGCGGTCGGCGACCTGGCCGAGGAACTCGTCCTCCCAGTCCGACAGCTTGACGCCCGCCTTGTCGGCGGTGCGGCGGGCGCGCTTCAGGGCGTTCAGGGCCGCGCGGCGGGCGGCGGCCCTGGCGTCGATGGGCTTGCGGTTCAATAGCCCCCGATGGCGGAGATGTAGAGGTCGATCAGGGCCTCTTCCTCCTGGCGCTTGGCGGTGTCCTGCTTGCGCAGGCGGACCACCTTGCGCAGGATCTTGGTGTCGAAGCCCTCGCCCTTGGCCTCGGCGTAGACCTCCTTGAGGTCGGACGCCACGGCCGCCTTGTCTTCCTCCAGGCGCTCGATGCGCTCGATGATGCTCTTCAGCTTCCCCTGCGCCGTGGCGTTCAGGGTATCGAGGTTGGCGGCGTCGTCGGCCATGGAAACTCCGGCTGGTGCGATTGGAATGAAACGGGAACGGTCAGCCCTGGCCGGACCCTAGCGGGCCCCGGGCCGGCTCACAACAGGCCGTGCGCCTGAAGCGCGGCCCAAAGCGCCGCGGGATCGCAAAAGTGATGGGCCGCGAACCCGACCGCCTCGGCGGCGTCGGTGTTGCGCTGCGAATCGTCGACGAACAGCAGCTCGTCCGGCGCGAAACCCGCCCGGCGCGCCGACAGCGCGAAGATCGCCGGGTCGGGCTTCATCAGGCCGACGCGGGCCGAGACGACGATGTCGCGCAGATGGCGGAAGGCCGGGCTCATGGCGAACGTCGCCTGGTCGGTCTCGTGCGACATGTTGGTCAGGCCGAACATGGGCACGCCGCGCGCCGCCAGGGCCTCGATGGCCGCCTCGGTCTCGGGGATCGGGCCGGAGAACATCTCGCCCCAGCGCCGTTCCCAGTCGAGAATCGCCTCGGCGTGCTCGGGGAAACGCTCGAGCAGCGGCTTGCGGTTCTCGACGAAGGTCACGCCGCGGTCGTGCGCGAGATGCCACTGGGGCGTGCAGACCTCGGTGAGGAAGAATTCGCGCTCGGCCTCGTCAGGGAAGACGCGCGCGTACAGCGTGCGCGGATTCCAGCGCACGATGACATTGCCGATGTCGAAGACGACGCCCTTGACGCGACCGGCGTCCGGGGCCAACGCGCCTCAGCCCTGCTTGGCCTTGTAGCGCGGGTCGGTCTTGTTGATCACATAGATCCGGCCCTTGCGGCGCACGAGCTTGCAGTCGCGGTGACGCGTCTTCAGCGACTTGAGCGAGCTTCTGACCTTCATGGCTCCGGATCTTCTCGTGCGGACCCTGGCGGGTCCTGGGGTGACAAGAGCGCGGTCGTATAAGGAGACGTCGCTTCGAAGTCAATCGGCGCGGGGCCGCGCAGCCGCACCGGGGCGTCGCCGACGCGCAGAACCCCATTTCGGGCAAAGACCTGCGACGCCGTCGCGTTTGGCGCCAACCCGGGCGTGCGATAACGAACTCTACTTTCGGGCGCGTCGCCCCGGGGCTGTCGGACGATGGACGGAACCTCCCTTCGCATCGATCAGGACACGGAGCTGCGCCGGCTGAACTGGGCGCTGGCGGCCTATGCCCGTTCGGCCAAGGCCCTGATCCACTTCGCCAGCCTGCAGGACCTGACGGCGAACGTCTGCGCAGCCATCGTCGGCGACGACGTCTACGCCGCGGCCGCTGTCGCCCGGCCGCTCAACGAGCCCGGCCGCCCTGTGCGGATCGTCGCCGCGGCGGGCCGGGCGGCGGCCTATCTGGAGGGCATCACGATCAGCTGGGACGCCGACCAGCCCGGCGGCGATGGCCCCGCGGGCCGGGCGATCCGCTCTGGCCAGGCCCTGTTCATGCGCGACGGCCGCACCGAGCCCATGTTCGCGCCCTGGCGCGAGCGCGCCGCCCGGTTCGGCCTGCGCTCCACCGTGACCGTGCCGTTCAAGCGGGGCGGGCAAGTCGCCGGCGTCTTCATGGTCTACGCTTCGACCCCCGACGCCTTCGGCCCCGACGAGGTGCGGCTGTTCGAGGATCTCGGCGACGAACTGGCCTTCGCCATGACCATCAGCGAGGAGCGCGCGCGCCTCCGCGCCAGCGAGGAGGCCGCGCGCGCCAGCCAGGCCGAACTCGCCCGCATCGGCCGGGCGCTCGCGGTCGGCGAGATGGCCGCCTCCATCGCCCACGAGATCAGCCAGCCGCTGGCCGCCATCGTCGCCAACGCCCACGCCACGCTGCGCTGGCTCGACAAGGCCTCACCCGATATCGACCGCGCCCGGCGGGCCGCCGAGCGCACCTTGCGCGACGCCGGCCGGGCCAGCGACGTGGTCGCCCGCGTGCGCTCGATGCTGGCCAAGGACCGCGACGAGGTCCGGCCGCTGGATGTCAATGCGGTGGTGGCCGAGACCTTGCGCTTCGCCAGGCCGGAGCTGCGCGGCGCCGAGGTGGAGCTGCAGACGCGGTACGGCCCGGCCCTGCCGAAGGCGCGCGCCGACCGGACCCAGCTGCAGCAGGTGGTTCTGAACCTGGTCCTGAATGCGGCGGAGTCGCTGCGGGCAGCGCCCCAGGGTCGGCGGCGGCTGACGGTGACGACGGAGCGGAGCGGCGACGACCTGCAGGTCTGTGTCGCTGACAACGGCGCGGGTTTTCCGGCCGAGGACGCCCCGCGGCTGTTCGATCCCTTCTTCACGACCCGGCGCGGCGGCATCGGCCTTGGCCTGTCGATCTCCCGCTCGATCGTCGAGGCCCATGGCGGGCGCATCTGGGCCGAGCCGACCGAAGGCGGCGGCGCCACCTTCCGCTTCACCCTGCCGATCGCGGGGAGCGAGGGCTGATGCCGCAGAAGGCCTCCACCGTCCTGGTCGTCGACGACGATCCGTCGCTGCGCGAGGCGCTGCAGGATCTTCTGGAATCGGTCGGCTACCGGGCGCGCACGTTCGCCTCGGTGGCGGAGTTCCTGGCCGCCGAGCCGGCGCCGGACGGCCCGGCGTGCCTGGTGCTGGACGTGCGCCTGCCCGGCCAGAGCGGCCTCGACCTTCAGGCGGCGCTGGCGCGTTCGGACAACCAGCCGCCGATCGTCTTCATCACCGGCCATGGCGACATCCCGATGTCGGTGCGGGCGATGAAGGCGGGGGCGGTCGAGTTCCTGCCCAAGCCGTTCCGCGAGCAGGACCTGCTGGATGCGATCGGCGTCGCACTCGAGCGTGACCGACGGCGGCGCGCCGAACAGCGGGTGCAGCAGGACCTGAGGCGGCGGCTGGAGACGCTCACCGCCCGCGAGCGCGAGATCCTCTCCCTGGTCGCCGCCGGACTGATGAACAAGCAGATCGCCGGACATCTCGACGTCAGCGAGATCACGGTCAAGGTCCACCGCGGCCAGGTCATGCGCAAGATGCGCGCCCGCTCGCTGGCCGAGCTGGTGTTGATGGCCGATCGCCTGGGCCTCGCCCCACGCCCGGCAAACGGGGATCATACGAAGGTATAGGCCCGGCGATACCACCGCGGCGTTGTCCCCGCGCCCGCCTGCCCCAGAATTGAGCCAGACATCGTCGGCGGCGGGCGGACCGAATGACAGCATGGGCCAGGGCGCGGCGGCAGGCGGCATGGTCGGCGGACGACCAGCCGACGCCGGCGCTGATCGCCGTCGTCGACGACGACCTTTCGATGCGCGAAGCGATGGCGGACCTGCTGGAGTCTCTCGGCTTCCGCACCGCGAGCTTCGCCTCCGCCGAAGCCTGCCTGGAGAGCGGCGTCCTGACGGATGTCGCCCTTATCCTGCTCGACCTGCAGATGCCGGGGATGGGCGGGATGGGGCTGCTGGGGCGCCTCGCCGACTCCGGCGTGGCGATCCTCGTCGTGGTGATGACCGCGCACGAGGGCGAAGGGCCTCGCGCCGCCGCCCTGGCGGCCGGCGCGGCGGCGGTTCTTGCCAAGCCCATCGATCGAAGGTCCCTGGCCGAAGTGCTGGACCAGCTGCCATGGGGCTGAGGCCTATACCTAGGTTTAAGGCCGACTATGCCGGGCGCGGCCAATCCCCTTCCGAGCGTGCAATGGCGGCGGTGCGGGCGGCGGCGCTAGAGCTTCAACCCATCGGGGACCGCCGGAGACCGACCCACCGTGTGTGACGACTGCCACAGCCTCAGCCGCATGATGACGACGCGCCAGCACGAGGTGTTCGCCTGCCTGACGATGGGCGACACCGACGCCGAGATCGCCATGCGCCTGGAGTGCGCCCCCGCGACCGTGCGCCGCCAGGTGGCCCGCATCCTGGAGGTGGTCGGGGTCACCCGCCGCGAGGAGCTTGTCTGCGCCGAGGCCCGCCCCCACGGCGCGGCGCCGGCGGGATCCCCGACCGACGACCCCGCAGGGGGCGGCGGAGGTGGACGCGAATGCGGCCGGTCCGCCCACCCGCTGCAGTCCGTCTGACCGAACGCAGCGAAGCGGTTCAGCGCCGCCCGCGCCTCTTCTTCTGCGCCTGCTCCACCAGCACCTCCACCGCGGTCTTCGGCAGCTTCGCCAGGGTCAGGTAGCCGGCGCCGTCCTCGTCGAGGGCCGAGAACCTCTGGTCGGCCGCCGCCAGGAACCTGGCCTTGCTCACGCGTCCGCGGAACATGAAGTCCGGATCGGTCGAGGTCACCGGTTCGGGCACCGGCAGAAGGCTGTAGGGCGAGGCGCCGACGCCGCCGTAACGGTCGCCGGGCGGACGCACCGTCGGCTCGGGCGGCTGCTCGCCGCTGGGGTCGATGCCGCCGGGCGCCCCCTGCATCTGCCCCCCGCCCGGCCCGCCGTACTGGGCCAGGATCAGCGCCCCGCCGGCCGGACCGCCCGGGCGCGTGGCGTCGGCGCTGGCCGAACCGGCCAGGATCTCAGGCGCCATGAGGTGCTCGTAGACCGAAACCTCGAACGGCGAGATCAGGCCGTCGCTGTTGCGGTCGAGCACCTTGAAGAAGGCTTCGGCGTCGGCGAGGAACTCGGCGTGGTCGAGCTTGCCGTCGTGGTTCGCATCGGCGCGGTTGAACCAGGCCGCCACGGGATAGGGGTCGGCCGGGCCGGCGCGGAAGGGCTCGCCCATCGGGCTGATGAAGGTGTTGGGCACGCCGTCCTGCGCCAGCGCCGCCGCCGGCGCCATCGCCGCGACGATCGCCGCCACGATCAGCCTCGTTCCGCGCATCGTCCCCTCCAACCTCATCCGCACCCGCTCTACTACGGCGGCCGCGATTGCAGCGAAAGCGCGGCGAAGGGCTGCGGCCTCTGCGCTCTGAGCGCTTCCCGCCAAAGTGGGAACCGGTTTGGCGATCAGGAGGCGCTCAAACTCCAGGGGTCGAGCCTTCTTGTCCCGGTCGGGTCGATTCGACCTGACCGGGGAAGGCTCTAGGCGCCCCGGCGCGAAACGCACTAGCCTTTCGGCCATGCATCGCCGCGACTTTCTGAGCCTTGCCGCCTTCGCCGCCGTTCCCGGCGCCGCCCTCACCGGCCCGACCCCGGCCGAACTGCTGGGCGCCAGCGGCGAGCCCTATTTCATCGACTGGCTGAACGACTTCTACCCCCGCGCCCTGGCGGCCGGGGCGACCAAGGCGGTGCTGGACCGCGAGCTCTCGGGCCTCTCGCCCGACCCTCGGGTCACGGCCATGGACGCGCGCCAGCCCGAGTTCGCCCGGCCGATCAGCGATTACATCAACGGCGTCGTCACCCCCGACCGCATCGCCCTGGGGGCGAAGAAGCGCCAGTCGGTTCCGCAGCTGGCGGCGATCGAGAAGACCTACGGCGTGCCGCGCGACATCCTGATCGGCGTCTGGGCGATGGAGAGCGGCTTCGGCGCCATCCAGGGCGACATGGACGTGGTGCGCTCGCTGGCCACCCTGGCCGCGCAGGGTCGCCGCCGCGCCTGGGCCGAGGGCGAGCTGACGTCGGCGCTGAAGATCATCGCCTCGGGCGATGCGACCCGAAGCCAGCTCAGGGGATCCTGGGCCGGGGCGATGGGCCAGACCCAGTTCATCCCGTCCGCCTACCTGACGACGGCGGTCGACGGCGACGGCGACGGCAAGCGCGACATCTGGGGCTCGGCGCCGGACGCCCTGGCCTCGGCGGCGAACCTGCTGGTCAAGGGCGGCTGGCGCCGCGGCGAGGGCTGGGCGCGCGAGGTCGTCCTCGCCAAGGGCTTCGACTACGGCCTGACCGAAGGGCCGAAGGACGTTCCGGCGTGGTGGGCGTCCAAGGGCGCCAGGCGGGCCGACGGCCTGCCGTGGACCGGGGCCGACGCCGCCGCGCCGGCGCAGCTGCTGCTGCCCGCGGGCGCGAAGGGCCCGGCCTTCCTGATCTTCCCCAACCACATGGCCATCCGCACCTACAACAACTCCGTGGCCTACGCCCTGGGCGTTGGGCTCCTGGCCGACCGCATCGGCGGCGCCGGCCCGCTGAAGACGCCGTGGCCGAAGGAGACGCCGCTGTCGCTCAGCGACCGCATGGCCGCGCAGGAGGCCCTGGTGAAGCTCGGCTTCAATCCGGGATCCACGGACGGCGTGATCGGGCTCAACACGCGCGCCTCGCTGCGCGCCTGGCAGAAGGCTCGCGGCCTGACCGCCGACGGCTACCTGTCGCCGGACATGATCGCCAAGCTGAAGGCGGAGTTGCAGGGCCTGGGCGTGTCGCACCCCTGAGAGGTCATCGGCAGCGCCGGTCGGCGGACCGCGTCCCGCACAGATAGACCTGGCCCGCGAGATAGCGGTCGGCCGCCGCCTGGGCGCGCACGAGCGCCAGCAGCTGCGCGGACTGCGCCGGCGAGGCGCTCATCACGCCGGGCGCGTCCTGGGGCGGGGTGCGGAACTCGCGCTGCACGACATAGAGACTGTCGTCGCCAGCGAACACCTTGAACAGCATGGTGACGCCGAACGCCTGGCCCTTCTGCCGGGCGCAGTAGACCTGGCCGTAGGCGACCGCGTGACCGTCCTCGCGCGCCAGCTTCGGCCCGTTGACGCGCACGCCGTCGCAGGCGCCGGCCGCGCCCTGGAACACCGCGTTCAGATAGCGCGCCGGGTCGGCCCCGCGCTGCTCGGGGAAGGACTGGGCGGTGAGGATGTCGCGGTAGGCCTCGATCCTCTGGTCGGCGGGAATGAACTCGCGCAGGAACTTCAGCCCCGCGACCTTGTGCGTGACCTCCTTCCAGGCAGGCGGCCCGGGATAGGGCGCCAGCACCAGCCGCTCCTGCGCCAGGGCCGCCGCTGGGACCACAGCGGCCAGCGCCGCCAGGATGGTCAGGAGTCTGATCATGTTCGCCTCCCAGGCGGGGAAGCTTAGCCTCGAGGCGAACGCGTCGCCACGCTTCAGACGCTGCCGCCCTCGTGACTGCGTTCCAGGGTGGCGACGGTGGTGTCGTCCTCGGTGGCCGGGTTCTCGCCGGCGTTCTTCAGCGTCCGGTCGAGGATGGCGTAGCCGAACAGGGCCGCCAGCACGGCCGCGTTCAGGACGAACGGCGCGGCGTGGATCGATTCGTAGAGCCGCACGAACAGCGGCGCGAGCACGACGTTGACGCCGTTGACCGCGGCGATGGCCCCGGCGGCCATCGCCTGCTCCTCGAGCGTCACCGCCAGGGACGCGCCGGCCGTGAAGCCCGGCCGGCAGAATCCGTAGCCGAGGCTGGAGAGGGCGTAGCCCATGACCACGGCGGCATAGGACGGGGCGAAGGCGACCAGAAGGTTGGCGAGCGCCGCCAGCGCCGCGCCCCAGCGCATCAGGTCCTTCGGCCCCATGCGGAACATCCGGATCAGGCCCCACTGGGCGAGGAGGCCCGCCACCGCCCCGGCCATCATCGCCACGGCCGTGTAGCCCTGGGCCTGCATCGGCGTGACGCCGAGCTTGTCGATGATCATGAAGCCCAGGGTCTGGCCCTGGCCGGTCTGGCAGGAGGCGACCAGGAAGCCGTAGACCAGGAACGGCGTCAGGCGCGGGTCGCGGACCAGGGACTTGCGCTTCGGCTCGGTCTCGGCCTCCTCGGGGACCAGCCGCTCGGCCTCGGCGTCGAGGTGGCCGGGCGCGATCTTCTCCTCGGGCAGGTAGCGGATGACAACGAACAGCATGGCCGCCGCGATAAGGGCGAAGGCGAACATCGGGCCGGCCAGGCCCACCACCGGCAGCACGAAGATCGGCGCGATCGCTGGCCCGACGATGGTGCCGAGGCCGAAGGCGCCGGCCAGGCTCGCCATCGCCTGGGTGCGCTCCTCGCGGCCGGTGCGCTCGGCGACGTAGGCCTGGGTGGCCGGGTTCGAGGCGGCGCCGAAAAGGCCAAAGAGGGCCCGCGCGAACAGGAAGAACACGAAGATCACCATCGGCGCGGCCAGATGCCGGACGCCGGCGCCGACGACGACGCCGCAGGCGATCATGGAGACCATGAACCCGGCCAGCCCCAACAGCATCAGCGGCTTGCGCCCGCGCACGTCCGAGGCCCGGGCCCAGAACGGCGAGGAAAACGCCCACAGCAGCGCCGACAGCGAGAAGATCGCCGCGACCAGGTAGTCCTTCATGCCGATCTCGCGGCCGATCGCCGGCAGCACGGACTGCATGCCCGTGTTGCCAAGCGCGGTGGCGATCGAGACGCAGAAGATGATGGCGAAGGAGCGGGTGGGAAGGGTCTTGCTGTCCGCGGGCGCGCTCATCGTCCCGGTGGTTAGCGGCAAGGCCGCTGCGGCGCAACGCGGCAGTCCGGGGCCACCCTTTCCGAGGGTCTGCTCATCTTGGATTAAGCATTAACGACGAAGCTGTCGTCTCTCTCGGGCGGGCAAGGGCGGCATGTTCCAGATCATCGGCATCGTCGTGCTTTTCGCGATGGTCTTCGGCAGCTTCCTGATCTCCGGCGGCAACATGGCGGTGATCATCGAGGCCGCGCCGCACGAGCTGATGGCCATCGGCGGCGCCGGCGTCGCGGCCTTCCTGATCGGCAACTCCATGACCGTGATCAAGGCCACGGGCGCCGGCATGGGCAAGGTCTTCGGCGGTCCGAAGTGGAAGGCCAGCGACTATACCGACCTGCTGTCGCTGCTGTTCCTCTTGACCAAGACCATGAAGTCCAAGGGCGTGATCGCCCTGGAAAGCCACATCGAAAAGCCCACCGAGTCGTCGATCTTCTCGCGCTTCCCCAAGATCATGAAGGACCACTTCGCGGTCGACTTCATCTGCGACACCCTGCGGATGATGACCATGAACCTGGAGGATCCGCACCAGGTCGAGGACGCCATGGAGGTGCAGCTCGAGAAGCACCACCACGAGGCCCTCGCCCCGGCCGGCGCCCTGCAGAGCATGGCCGACGCCCTGCCCGCGCTCGGCATCGTCGCGGCGGTGCTGGGGGTCATCAAGACCATGGGCTCGATCACCGAGCCGCCGGCGGTGCTCGGGGCCATGATCGGCGGCGCCCTGGTGGGCACCTTCATGGGCGTCTTCCTGGCCTACGGCCTGGTCGGCCCGATGGCCACGCGCCTGAAGGCCGTGGTCGAGGAAGAGGCCGCCTTCTACAAGATCATCCAGTCGGTGCTGGTGGCGCACCTGCACGGCAACGCCGCCCAGATCTCGGTCGAGATCGGCCGCGGCAACGTGCCCTCCGGCGCCCAGCCCAGCTTCCTGGAGCTGGAAGAGTCGCTGAACAACATCCCCGCCGAGGCCTGACCGGCGTCGGCTACGGGGGGGCGAAAACGTGATCACGAATCCGTGATCTTTCGCTTGCATCACGGACCTGTGAAGGCCTATGGGTCCCATAGCGTCAGCGTGGGCGCTCTCCCCCAGGGGCGGACGCGCGCGGCGCTGAACAGAGACCTCAAGCCCCACGGGACCTCGACATGACCCTCGTTCGCACCCTGCTCGTCGCCGGCGCCGCCGTCGCCGCCCTCGCCGTCGCCGCCTGCAGCAAGCCGGCCGCCCCGGCCGCCGACGCCAACGCCGCCCCGGCCACCGCCCCGGCC
>DASZQQ010000482.1:0-10512 GCA_035549595.1 Caulobacteraceae bacterium | reverse complement strand
AACTTCCTCGGCTCCAGCCTGATCCTGGCGTCCCTGGTCGACCGCTTCAACCTGCCGGCCGCCCTGATCGAGGCCGCCTGGGCCCTGATCTCGGCCCTCGGCCTCCTGCGCCTGGCCTTGCGTCGGCGCTGAGCGTCCTGGAGCACATGTGCATCCCGGCCGCCAACGGCGGCGACTGGAACGCCACCGCCAAGTCCGCGGGCCTGAAGAAGTCGCGCGACGGCTGGGTGCTGAAGGGCCCGAGCTACCAGTTCACGGTCAACGACCCGGGCTCGAACCCGCACCAGTGCATCGTCAACCTCGTGCACCCGGTCGACCCGGAGGCCCCCGCCAAGCCGATCGTCATCGCCCTGCACAACTGGGCGGCCGTCAGCCGCGGCTGGGACCTCTACCGCAACGACAAGAACGTGTCGGGCGACACCGAGTACACCACCCGCTCGTGGGAGCACACGGGCGACGGCAAGGCCGAGGCCCTGGTGCTGACGACCATGCGCAAGGCGGACGGCAGCCCCGCCAAGGGCAACGCCGACACCTCGCAGATGATCTACAGCGTCCGTCCGGCCTCCTGACGGTCCGCCCATGATCTGGCAGGCGGCGGGCCTCGTCGGCGTCGCCACGATCCTCGTCGCCTACGCCCTCGTGCAGCTCGAGAGGCTCAGCGCCACCGGCGCTCCGGCGCTGTGGCTGAACTTCCTCGGCTCCAGCCTGATCCTGGTGTCCCTGGTCGACCGCTTCAACCTGCCCGCCGCCCTGATCGAAGCCGCCTGGGCCCTGATCTCCGCCCTCGGCCTCCTGCGCCTCGTCCTGCGGCGGCGCTAGAAGAAGGGAAACCACGAAAACACTCGAAAGACACGAAAGACGACGGCGAGTTCGGCCGGACGATCGGCTCCCGGCGCTTTCGTGATCTTTCGTGTATTTCGTGGTTCGGAATCGGGCCTTCGCCAGGCCTCGGCGCGGCCCTAAGCCGCGTCCCGCGCCGGCAGGGCCGCCAGCCAGTCGAGGACCGTCGCGGCGACGTCCTCCCAGCCGGGTTCGCCGGGGAGCCAGTGGCTCATGCCGGGCATGACCCTGGTCTGGCCGCCGAGGCGGGCGGCGGTCTGGCGGACGGTGGCGGGCGGGTGGATGGCGTCGCGCTCGCCGGCGATAGCCAGCACCGGGGCGCGGACCGAGGCGGCGGCGACGAGGGTGGTGGCGAAGGGGTCGAGCCACCAGTTCAGCGTCTCCCAGAGGGCCCGGCCGCTCTCGGCCGTCATCTTCGAGAAGATCGCCCGCCGTTCGGCGCGCGGCGCCCGGTCGAAGCTGTACCGCCGCGCCGACGGGTAGTCGGGATCGATGGCCATGGTCCAGTAGGGGCCGAGGGCATAGAGGCTGACGGCCGAGACGGCTTCCTCCAGGGTGACGCCGGTGACGCCCCAGGGCGCGGACGGCGCCAGCAGCACGAGGCCCGCGACCGGTGTCCGCGCGGCCGCCAACTGGGCGACGAGGCCGCCCAGGGAGTGGCCGACCAGGATCGGGGCCTCGGGCAGGCTCTCGCACTCGCGAACGATCGCGCGGGCGTAGTCGCTCATGGAAGCGCCCGCCACCGCCCCCGGCCGGGCCTTCGCCTCGTGCCCGGGCAGGTCGGGCGCGACGACGACATGGCCGGCGGCCTCGAACGGGACGCGGAAGCTGTCGAACGCCCAGCCGCCGCAGAACGCGCCGTGCACCATGACGATGGGAGCTGGCAAGATCGGGCCGTCCTCTGAAGTTTCAAGCAGCCCGGACCGATGGGCCGGGGTCAGCTTACAACGCGCACGCGGCCGGCAAAGCTCATTCGCTGTCGCACAAAGATCGGAACGCGTCGACCACCTGGCGGTAGGCGTCGCGCTTGAACCCAACCACCGTCTCCAGGGCCTCGTCGATGCGCGCCCAGCGCCAGGCGTCGAACTCGACCTCGCCATGGGCTTCCAGGTCGATCTCGGCGTCTTCGCCGGTGAAGCGCATGGCGAACCAGGCCTGCTTCTGGCCCTTCCAGCCCCGCGCGGACTTGCCGCCGCGATGCTCGGGCGGGAAGGCGTAGGCGATCCAGCCCGGGGTGCGGGCCAGGATCTCGGCCGAGGTGACGCCGGTCTCCTCGCGCAGCTCGCGGAAGGCCGCCGCTTCCAGGGTCTCGCCGGCGTCGACGCCGCCTTGCGGGAACTGCCAGTTCAGCGGGCCGGGGGTGTGCGCGCGGCGTCCCAGCCACACCAGGCCGTCGCGGTTGATCAGCACGACCCCGACGTTGGGCCGGAAGCCTTCGAGATCGTCCATCAGCGCCGGGCCGTCAGGGCCGAGGCGGGGGCGAGCTGGAAGCCGCGGGCGGAAAGGCCGCTGGCCCAGCGGGCGGCGGTTTCCAAGGTGACGGGATAGGCGAAGCCCGAGCCCAGGGCGCGGCCGGTGCGCGAGGCCTGGGTCTCCAGGGCCGAAAGCTGCGCCTCGATGGCGTCGGCGCTGAGCTGGTTGTCGACGACGCGGTCGGCCGAGAGGCGCGGGATGCCGCCGCCGGTGCGGGCGGCAGAGCCGTCGTCGACGAAGGCGAGGCCGCGGCTCTTCAGCACCCCGGTCAGGCCGCTCATGGCCAGCGGCGAGGCGACGAACTTGGAGCCGAGGTAGTTGGTGACGCCGAAGTAGCCGGTGGCGCGCGACATCAGCCATTCCAGCTTGTGCTGGTTGTCCTCGGGCCGGCCGTCGGCGAGCAGGGTGTAGGGGCCCGGATCGTTGTTCGGATAGTCCTTCGGCTCCATCGGCGCCTCGAGCAGGACCTCGTGGCCGGCGGCGCGGGCCATGTCGATCCAGCCCTGCAGGCCGTCGGCGTAGGGCACGAACGACAGGGTGACTTCCGGCGGCAGGGTCTCGATCGCCTGGCGCGTGGCGCGGGCGTTGAGGCCGAGGCCGCCGACGATCAGGGCGACGCGCGGATGGCCGTCGGGCGTAAAGGGGCGGGCGTAGGCCTGGGCCGGCGTCATCCCGTCCGGGCCGATGACCGGCAACAGGCCGCCGGGACCCGGCTGCGAGAGGCCGGCGATCGGGGCCTGGGCCAGGGGCGCGCCGGGAGCGGCGGCGCCGCCCCCCGACAGTTCTCCGCCCCCGGGCAGGGTGATCACGGCCGCGCCGCCCATGGGGCCGGCGTCCACGACGCCGTCGGGCGAAGCCGAGGCGTCGACCACGGCCTCGTCGAGCGGTCCGCCGACCGGGGCGTCCTGGGGCAGGGCCTGCTTCCATCCGGGCGGGCCGCTGGCGTCGCCCATGTGCGCCAGCGACAGGCGCACGACCGGCACGCCGGCCTTGGGCTCGCCGGTGACCAGCACCAGGACGGTGGCCATCAGCAGGAAGAAGCCTGCGGCCCCGCCAGCGCCGACGTAGGGATTGGACAGGGCCGTGAGCGCCGTCTTCACCGGGCTGGTCGAGGCGGTCTCTGTGGGCTTTGGGGGCGGCGGCTTGGCGAACATCGGGCGCGATTCTGAGAGGGCGCCTCGAACCTCGCGGCATATGGTTAATTAAGCGAAAAGCGGCGCCTTTGCGGCTCCGGCGCGCCGGCGCGCTTGACGTCGCACCCGCCGCGCCCGACAGCCGCGGCCTGACCGGAGTTGGCCATGATCGGATTCCCCCGCCCGGACGCGCCGCGTCCCGTCTGGCCGCGCCGCAGGCTCGGCCCGGCGTTCGGCCTCTCGGGCATGGCGGCGGCCGCCCATCCGCTGACGGTCGAGACCGCCGTCGGGGTTCTGCGCGCCGGCGGCAACGCGGTGGACGCGGCCGTCGCGGCGGGTCTGACGGCGGCGGTGGTCATGCCGGAGATGTGCGGCCTCGGCGGCGACCTCTTCGCCATCGTCCACGCCCCAGGGGAGGCGCCGGTGGCCGTGCTGGGCAGCGGCATCGCCCCGCGCGCCGCCACGCTGGAGCAGATGCGCGCCGCCGGGCCGCAAACGCCATCGGGGCCGAAGATGCCGCTGACCGGGCCGCTCTCGATCGGCGCGCCCGGCATGGTCCACGCCTACGGCGCCCTGCTGGAGCGGTTCGGCAGCCGGCCGTTCGCCGACCTCGCCGCCCCGGCGATCGCCCACGCCGAGCGCGGCTTTCCGCTGACGGTGTCGGGCGCCGCGGCCATCGGCCTCTACGCCGAGCTGCTGGCCAGGGTTCCGGCCACGGCGACGGTCCTGCTGCCGGGCGGGCGGGCGCCCAGGGCCGGCGAGGTGCTGGTCCAGGCCGACCTCGCCCGCACCCTGCGCCAGCTCGCCGCCGAGGGCTGCGGCGCCTTCTATGGGGGGCCCCTGGCGGACCGGATCGCCGGGTCGGTGCAGGCCCTGGGCGGGGCCCTGTCGGCCGGCGACCTGGCCGACCACACGACGGTGCTCGAGCCGCCGCTTTCGACCACCTACCGCGGCTGCACCGTCTGGCAGACCGGCCTGCCGTCGCAGGGCCTGATCCTGCTGGAGGCGCTGAACATCGCCGAGCAGGCCGAGGCGGCCATGCTGGCGCGCGGCGACGCCGCCGCCACGCACCTGCTGGTGGAGGCGACCAAGCTCGCCTACGCCGACCGCATGGCCTACGCCTGCGATCCGGCGGTGCGCGCGACGCCGGTCGAGACGCTGCTCTCCAAGGCCTGGGCCGCACGCCGCCACGCAGCCATCGATCCGGACCGGGCCGCCGAGGAAACGCCGGCGGCGGCCCTCACCGACGGCGACACCACCTACCTCTGCGTCGTGGACGGCGCCGGCATGATGGTCTCGCTGATCCAGTCGGTCTCCAGCGCTTTCGGCTCCGGCGTCGTCGCCGAGGGGACCGGGGTGATCCTGAACAACCGCGTCGGCCGCGGCTTCACCCTGGAAGACGGCCATCCGAATCAGTTCGCCCCCGGCAAGAAGACCATGCACACGCTGAACTGCTGGTCGCTGGCAGGGCCGGACGGGGTTCCGGTGATGGTCGGCGGCACGCCCGGCGGCGACGGCCAGCCGCAGTGGAACCTGCAGATGCTGACGGGCCTGATCGACGCCGGCCTCGACGTCCAGGCGGCCTGCGAGCTACCGCGCTGGTCGATGTGGCCTGGGACGGATCCGGCCGATCGCCCGAACCCCTACGAGCTGCGCGTGGAGACCCGGCTCGGCGACGAGGCGCTGGCCGGCCTCGCCGCCCGCGGCCATCGCCTGAAGCCCACCGGCGCCTGGGGCGGCACGGGCGCGGCCCAGATCATCGCCCGCGATCCGGCGACCGGCGTCCTCGCCGGCGGCTCCGATCCCAGGGCGGAGGGTCTCGCTATGGGGCTCTGAGGGGGCGGCGAAGCGCCCCCTCGCTGCGTCAGTTCGGCTTCGGGGCCGGGGCCGTGTCGGGCTTGGCGCCGGAGAGGCGCGCGGCGCGGGTGGCGGCTGCCTCGGCGAAGGTCGACGTGGGCTTGGGCAGCTTCGGCGTCGCGGCGACCGAGCCGTACTTCAGCACGTCGAGTGCGCGCGTCAGCTGGAAGTCGCCCTTCTTCTCGTCGAAGTTGGCGGGCGGCTCCTCGGCGGGCTCGTGCGGGCCCTTGCGGACCTTGCCCTCGTCGGCGTCGAGCGCGTTGCGGAAGCTGGCTTCCGAGAACTGGAACGCCTGGTTGGCCACGGCCTGGGCCTCGGCCCGGGTCTCGGCGACCTCGAGCTCCGGCGTGATGCCGGTGCGCTGGATCGAGCGGCCCGAGGGCGTGTAGTAGCGCGCCGTGGTCAGCTTCACGGCGCCGTCCAGGCCGCCGCGCAGCGGGATCACCGTCTGCACCGAGCCCTTGCCGAAGCTGGTCAGGCCGACGAGCTCGGCGCGGTGGCGGTCCTGCAGGGCGCCGGCGACGATCTCGGACGCCGAGGCCGAGCCGGAATTGATCAGCACCACCAGGTGCATGCCCTTGATGATGTCGCCGCCGGCCTTGGCGTTGTAGCGCTCGATGTCGTGCGGATCGCGCCCGCGCTGCGAGACCACCTCGCCGCCGTCGAGGAACAGGCCCGCAACGCCGACCGCCTGGTCGAGGAGGCCGCCCGGATTGTTGCGCAGGTCGAGGATCAGCCCCTTCATGGCCGGGTTCTTGGCCTTCAGGTCCTCGATCGCCGCGCGCGTCTCGTCGGTGGCCTTCTCGTTGAAGGCCGACAGCCGCACGTAGCCGTAGTCGCCCTCCATCTTGGCGGTGACCGACTTGGGCTGGATGATCTCGCGGATCAGCTTGACGTCGAAGGGGTCGGTCTTCTCGCGGGCGATGGTCACGGTGACCGCCTCGCCCGGCTTGCCGCGCATCTGCTTGACTGCGTCGTTGACGGTCATGCCCAGCACGCTCTCGCCGTTGACGGCGGTGATGTAGTCGCCGGCCTTGATGCCGGCGCGGGCGGCCGGGGTGCCGTCGATCGGGCTGATGACCTTGATCACCCCGTCTTCGCTGGTGATCTCGATGCCGAGGCCGCCGTACTCGCCGCGGGTCTGGTCCTGCATGTCGGCGAAGGCGTCGGCGTTCAGGTAGTTGGAGTGCGGGTCGAGCGACGACAGCATGCCGTCCAGGGCCGCCTCGATCAGCTTCTTGTCGTCGACCGGCGTCACGTACTGGCGTTCGACCGTGTCGAGCACGTCCCCGAACAGCTCCAGCATGTGGTAGGTCTGGGCCCGCGGCTGCGGCGTCGCGACGGCCGACTGGCTCACGTAGGCCATGGAACCCGCTCCGAGCACGAAGGCTGAAGCGCCGATCAAGAAGTACTTTCGCATTAGGCCGCCATGACTCCTGTGCGCGCCTGAATTAAGGCGCTCGTGTCTTAACATAAGGCCCACATCGCCCCCTCAGGTGCGTGCTCCGGACGCCGTCTGGCGCGGCGTTCCGGCGATGAGCCTGGCCGGATCCACCGGCGTCCCGCCCATCCGGACTTCGAAATAGAGTTCCCGGGACTTTTGTCCATCGCTCGCCATGGCGCCGATCGCCTGGCCCGCCGCGACGGATTGTCCTGACGTCACCGTGACTTTTCCAAGGCCGGACAACACCATGTGGCATCCGCCTCCGGCGCGCAAGATGAGCACAATGCCCCACCCGTTGAGCGGTCCGGCGTAGTCGACCACCGCACTGGCCGGGGCGACCACGGGCGCGCCGGGCGCCGGGCGCCAGGCCAAGCCATAGGATTTCGTGCCGTCCGCGAGCCGTCCGCCGTAAGCGGCGCTCTCATCGCCCGCCGTCGGCGCCGTCAGGTGCGTGGGCGGCGCCTCGCCCGCGCCGGTGGCGCCGCGCACCGACGGCGGCGACAGGGTGTCGGCGTCGGTCATCACCCCGTCCAGGCGGCTGCGGCGGTCGGCCAGCTCGCTCTCGGCGCTGAACAGCTCGCCGCTGGCGGCCGCGGCGCGGCGGCGCAGCACCGCCAGGTCCTGGGCCTGCGACGACAGGGCGCGGGCCCGCGCCTCCAGGGCCGGGGCGATGGCGCGGATCAGGATCGCTGCGCGCACCGCGTCCTTGACTTCGGCCGGATCGGCCATCAGCGCCGGCGGCGGGTCTCGGCTGAAGAGCTGCAGCCCGCCCAGCACCCGGGCCAGCTCGGCGCGGTTGGCCCCGACGCGCTCGGCCAGGGCCGCCTCCTCGAGGTTCAGCTCGCCCAGGGTTCGCCGCGCCTGCGCCACGCGCGCGTCGTCGGCCAGCGCCGCGCCTGCGGCGGCGACCAGGAGCGGCAGGGCGAGGAGCCAGCGGCGAAGCATCAGTCGCGATGGTAGGGCGAACCGGCCAGGATGGTCACGGCGCGGTAGACCTGTTCGGCCAGCATGGCGCGCACCAGGGCGTGCGGCCAGGTCTGGGGCCCGAAGGCGAGGCGCTCGCGGGCCGCCTTGAGCACGGACTCGTCCAGCCCGTCGGCCCCGCCGATCACGAAGGCGAGATGGCGCGTCCCGTCGTCCCTGAGGCGGCCGATGCGGGCGGCGAAGTCGCGCGAGCGGTGGGCCTGGCCGTGCTCGTCGCAGGCGATCAGGTGCGCGCCCTCCAGCCTGGCCATCAGGGCCTCGGCCTCGGGCGCCTTGCCGGCCTTGCGCGCCTCGACCTCGACGACCTCCACCGGGCCGAGCCCCAGAGCGCGCCCGGCGCCGGTCGCGCGGGCGGCGTAGTCGATCGCCATCAGGGCTTCGGGCGCCCTGCCCAGGCGGCCGACGCAGAGAAGGGTGATGCGCAAGGCTGGAGCGCCTTCAAGAAGGCCCGCAGGCGAAGGATCAGTTGGCGACCGCGCGTGACGGCGGCTCGACCGACCAGATCTTCTCGATGTTGTAGAAGGCCCGCACCTCGGGCCGGAACAGGTGCACGATCACGTCGCCGGCGTCGATCAGCACCCAGTCGCAGTGCGGCAGGCCTTCCACGCGCGCCTTGCCGTGGCCGGCGTCCTTCAGGGCGCGCAGCAGGTGGTCGGCCATGGCCCCGACGTGGCGATGCGACCGGCCCGACGCGACGATCATGCCGTCGGCGACCGAACTCTTGTCCTTCAGGTCGATGAAGACGATGTCCTGCGCCTTTTCGTCGTCAAGGCGTTTCAGGAGAAGGGTTTCCAGAGGCGTACAGCCTGACTGGTCGTCCCCGGAGGGCTCGTCCCTCGTGGGGCCCTCCTGCGCGCGGGGCGCGTTGTCACGGTTCAGCGGGATGCTCCCTCGGATGGCTCTCGCGAGGCCCATCGTAACACAGGGCGCCCCGTCCGGTCAGGGGGATTTTGCCACGGCCCTCTGGCGGCGCAGGGCGGTCGACGAGGCGAAGTTGAGCGGGCCGCGCAGATAGACCCATGCGGGCGGGGTCGTGAACGGCAGGCGACGGGCCGCCGCCGAGGGGATGCGGGCGTGGGCGAAGCGCCGCGCGGCCGGCGAAAACCGGCTCTTCAGCGCGATCCAGGGCCGCGAAACCACGGCCACCGGCGTCTCGCGCATGATTTGGGTCCAGCCGCGCCAGCGGTGGAAGCTGGCCAGGCTGTCGGCGCCCATGATCCAGACGAAGCGCACGCCCGGGAACCGCGCCTTCAGCACGCGCAGGGTGTCGATGGTGTACTGCGAGCCGATCTTCGTCTCGGCGTCGGACACGATCATCGAGCGGCCGCGGGCCAGGCGCTCCGTCGCCGCCAGCCGCCGGTGCATGGCCTCGGTCTCGTGCGTCGGCTTCAGCGGATTCTGCGGCGAGACCAGCCAGATCACCCGGTCCAGGCCCAGCCGCTTCTGCGCCGTCTCGGCGACGTGGGCGTGGCCCTCGTGCGGCGGGTTGAACGAGCCGCCGTAGAGCCCGACCTTCATGCCCTTCTCGAGGTGGAAGCCCGGCCGCAGGGCGCCATGCCGGCCCGCCCTGGCGGTCAGTCTGGCGGGCCCCGCGAACCACATTCCGATCGATCCCCCGGCGCCGGCGCGCCCGGCGATTATGCTCAACTTGAGCCTTACCTAGAGCCTCGACGGCCGGGGCGCAAATCTCACCCGCCCCCGGGGCGGGGAAAGGGGCGCGGCCGTCAGGCCGTCGCGCGGTGGATCAGGGCCAGGTCGTCGGCGTGGATCACCGGGCCTTCGGTGTAGCCGAGGGCGGCCTCGATGGCGGTGGAGCGCAGGCCGCGGATGCGGTCGGCGTCGGCGGCGTCGTAGCGCGAGAGCCCCCGCGCCAGCTCCAGCCCCGTCAGGTCGCGCACGACCACCGCGTCGCCCTTGCCGAAGCGGCCTTCCACGGCGCGCACGCCGGCGGCCAGCAGGCTCTTGCCGGCGCGCAGGGCCGCGGCCGCGCCGTCGTCCACCACCACCGCCCCCTGCGGGGCCAGCGAGCCGGCGATCCAGGACTTGTAGGCCGCCGCCGGGGTGGTCGCGGGCTCGAACAGGGTCGCGCGCTCGCCGTCCTCGACCGCGCGCAGCGGCGAGGGGCGCTGGCCGAGGGTGATCAGGGTCGAGCAGCCGGCGCTGCCGGCGATGCGCACGGCGGCGAGCTTGGTCGCCATGCCGCCGGTGCCGACCCCGTGCTCGGCGTTGGCCTCGCCGCCCATGGCCTCGATCTCGGCCGTCAGCTCGCCCACGTGCGGGATATGGCGGGCGTCCGGATCGCGGCGCGGGTCGGCGGTGTAGAGGCCGTCGACGTCGCTGAGCAGCACCAGGAGGTCGGCCCCGACCATCTGCGCCACGCGGGCGGCCAGACGGTCGTTGTCGCCGTAGCGCAGCTCCTGGGTGGCGACGGTGTCGTTCTCGTTGACCACCGGCACGACGCCGAGGTCCAGCAGGGTCTCGAGCGTGGCGCGCGCGTTCAGGAACCGGCGGCGCACCTCGGTGTCGTCGGGAGTCAGCAGGATCTGGGCCGTGGCCAGGCCATGCGGCTCCAGCGCCTCCTCCCAGGCCCGCATCAGCAGCGACTGGCCCGCGGCCGCCGCGGCCTGCTTCTCGGCGAGGGTCAGCGCGCGGCGGCGAAGGCCGAGGCGACGGCGGCCCAGCGCCACGGCGCCGGACGAGACCACCAGCAGCTTCTGGCCACGGTCCCGCAGCCGCGCCGCGTCGGCGGCGAAGGCGGTCAGCCAGGCGCGGTCGGGCGCG
>DASZQQ010000481.1:0-2736 GCA_035549595.1 Caulobacteraceae bacterium | reverse complement strand
CGCCCGCGGCGCCGGCGGCCAGGCCATGAGCGAGATTCAGAAGTTCTCCCTGGTCTACGACCCGGCCGAGGACCGCATCGCCCTCGACACCGAGGACGACGGCGGCGCCACCATGCGCCTGTGGCTGACCCAGCGTCTGTGCCGCGGCCTGGTCGGCGCCTTCGCCCCGGCGGTGCAGAAGTCCCTGGGGGCCGAGATCCCGCCGCAGCACGAGGCCGCCGTGCAGGCCTTCGAACAGGCCGCCGCGATGCAGGACTTCGGCAAGGTCGCGGGCGTCCAGCCCAAGGCCGGCTCGACCGTCGGCCTGGTGCACACCGTGCATATCACCCCCACCACCGCCGGCTTCACCCTGGCCTTCGAGTTCGGCCAGCGGCGCTCGGTCCCCATCGGCCTGGGCGTGGCCCAGGCGCGCCAGACCCTGGCCGTGATCTACCAGCTCTACGTCGCCGCCGGCTGGCCGCTCGACGTGTGGCCCGGCTGGATCGCCGATCCGCCGCAGACGGCGCCGATCGCGGCGCTGAATTGAGAGCGCGTTCCGCAAGAGTGGAACCCGGTTTTGCGATCAGAACGCGCTCAGGCTTCTGATCCTAGCGCCCGCAAACCGACGCTTAACCGGCCCGGGCGAAAATCGCGCTCAGCGTCAGTCCCGCTGTCGAACCATGCTGTTCCTGCTGAACGACACCGTGCTCGAGCTCGAGGCCCAGGCGATGACCCCGCCGCAGGTCGCCGCGACGCTTTCGCGCATGACCCTCATCGATGCGATCACCCTCGCCAAGGAGGCCTTCGCCGTCGAGCCGGAGCTGCACCGGCGCGCGCCGGAGCGGGCCAAGAAGGCGGCGCTGCTGATCCTGCTGAAGCAGCCGCAGATCAACGCCGCCCAGTTCATCGTCCCGGCCCGCCACTGCAACGCCAAGGACGTCCAGGTCCGCTTCGCCGCCCTCGGCGCCGAGGTGATGTTCGACCTCAAGGCCCTGCAGGACCGCGGCAAGCTCACGGCGGCCTACGTCGACGTCCACGTCTGGTCGCGCGCCGCGGCGGCGGCTTGAGCGCACGCCGCCCAAGCCTTAAGCTGGTTTCGCCGACGCTGGAGCGACACGCCCGCGCGGACTTTCCCCGAAGGCACTGACAACCGCGCCCGCGGCCGTCTCGCCGCGCGCGCCGGGAGATCATCATCCATGAAACGATACATCCTGACCGGCGCTCCGGGCGCCGGGAAGACCGCGCTGCTGCGCCGCCTCGAACGGGCCGGGTTCGCGGTGGTCGAGGAGGCCGCCACCGACGTCATCGCCCTGGCGGGCGCCCGCGGCGTCGACCGCCATTGGGAGGAGCCGACCTTCATCGACGACATCCTCGCCCTGCAGCTCGCCCGCCAGGCCCGGGCGGACAGGGCGGGGGAGGCGGTGACCGTGTTCGACCGCTCGCCCGTCTGCACCCTGGCCCTCGCCGAGTTCCTCGGCCATCCGAGGCCCGCCGCGCTGGAGGCCGTGCTGGACCGCATCGCGCGCGAGGGCGTCTACGAGCGCCGCGTCCTCTTCGTCGAGAACCTCGACCGCATCGAACACACCGCCGCGCGCCGGATCAGCCTGGCGGACGCACTGCGCTTCGGCGCGCTGCACGCCCGGGTCTACGAGCGCCTCGGCTTCGACCTCGTGCGCCTGCCGCCGGCGGACATCGAGGCCCGGTTCGAGATGGCCAGGGCGATCCTGGTCTGATCACGCCGGCGCGTAGCTCGGACCCGTGCTGAGGGCGAGGATGCGGCTCAGTTCGGTCAGGTTGCGCCCGGTGGCCTCGCTCCAGGCGTTGAAGGCGTCCTGCACCGCCTGCAGGTCTTTGCGGCTCGTGGGCGGCTTGTCGATGACGCCGGCCTCGATCAGGGCGGCGGTGACGTCGCGGCTGGTGATGAAGCTGGGCCGGCCCATGAAGCGGAAGAACCGCATCGCCGTCTCGCCCGAGAGTCGGGCCGCGCGCTTCTTCATCACCTCGAGCAAGGACACGAAGTCGCTGTCGGGCCACTCGGCGAAGAACTTCGCCGCGCTGCCGTGCTCGCGCGCCAGGTCGACGACGAACTGGGCGTTGGCGCGCACCGACATCACCTTCTGGGCGTTGCGAATGATGCGCGTGTCCTTCAGGTGGGCGTCGAACTCCTCCTCGCTCATGGCCGCGTTGAGGGGCGGGTCGAAGCCGTGGAACGCGGCCTCGAAGCCCGGCCACTTGTTCTCGATGACCTTCCAGTTGAACCCGGCCTGGAACACGCACTTGGTCATCTGCGCCAGCCAGCGGTCGTCGGGAATGGCGGTCAGCTCGGCCACGCTCTTCGACCGGTGCTCGGACACCAGCGCCTCGAGCGCCTCGGGGCCGCCCTTGCGCTCGGCGGCGCGGTCGTAGATCTCGGAGAAGGGGCGCATGGCGAGGCCTTTCGCTGGAGGATCAGTCAGAAGGCATGGCGTCGACGTGCCGGCGCTCGTCGGCCGCGGCCGTGTCTTCCTTCTGTCGCAGCGCCATGATCGCGGCCTGATGGGCGCGAAAGACGTCGAGATCCGCATTGTCCACGAACTGGAAGCCCCCGTGCGCGACGCGCCACGGTCGGCGGCTGTGCTGCAGATCCTGAAGCATCCGGTCGAACTCGTCGACGATCCCGACCTCGTCGTCGAACACGCCGATCGCCCCGGCGCCTCGGGTCAGGATGGGGTCGAACGAGCTGTGGAAGGCGTCGACCAGGTCCGGGCTGAACCGGTC
>DASZQQ010000480.1:0-2600 GCA_035549595.1 Caulobacteraceae bacterium | reverse complement strand
CCCGGAGTTCCCATGTCCGCCTTCGCCTTGCGCGCAATCGACCTGATCGTCGTGGCCCTGGTGTTCACGGTTTTCGCCTAGCGCTTTCTGCCGCCCGGCAGTTCTCCCTCCCCTTCATGGGGAGGGACAGCGAAGCGAAGCTTCGCAGGGTGGGGAAGGGTGACGCCGGCAAGAGGCTGGCCGGTTGGCCTCGTGCGGCCCCAGACTCCCCCACCCTGGCCGCTGCGCGGCCTTTCCCTCCCCACATGGGGGAGGGAGGGATCAGCGCTCGTTGACGACGTCGACTTCGCGGCGGGCGGCGACGATGGTCATGATGAAGCCGGCGAGGACGTCGAGCAGGACCATCAGCACGATCAGGAAGAAGGTCGAGGTGGCGAAAGCCGGGGCCAGCAGCAGCTCGACCAGCACGCCCACGAACAGCAGCATCGAGAGGCTGTGGTTGATGATCGCCACGCGCCGGCTGGTGGTCGACTTGATCAGTTCGATGAAGAGCACGACCAGCGCCACCCCCAGCAGCAGGTCGGCGAAAGTCACCGGCCAGACGACGCCGGCGCCGGTGGTGAAGCTGAACAGCGGCTGGGCGAGCTTCGCCGTCGCGTCCTTGGCCTTGAAGCCGCCGGCCAGGGTCAGGGCGAAGATGTTGTAGGCCAGGGCCGGCAGGACCAGCAGGGGCGTCGCGGCGAAGGCGTTCATGCGGGGAGGGTCATGCGGGCGGCAGGTTCGCCGAAGGCTAGGCTGTTTCGCGGGCGCGTCAAACGTCGGCCACCGGGCCCGGATCGCGCGCCCGCCGGTTCAGCCACATCACCCCCTGCAGGTCCGAGATCGCCACCCAGAGGCGTCCGAGGTTGTTGTACTTCGAGCGGCCCGAGCCGCGCGGGCGGTGGTTCACGGGCCGGAACGCGACCTCGAAGCCCTCGCGCAGCATCAGGGCCGGCAGGTAGCGGTGCATGTGGTCGAAGTACGGCAGGCGCAGGAAGGCCTCGCGGCGGAAGGCCTTGAGCCCACAGCCGGTGTCGTTGGCGGTGTCGCTGAGCAGCCGGCGGCGCACGCCGTTGGCCAGGCGCGAGGCCCAGCGCTTGGAGGCCGTATCCTGGCGCTTGACCCGCTCGCCGCCGACGAGGGCGAGGCCGGGCGGACCGGCCGCGAGGGCGTCGACGAGGCCCGGCGCGTCGGCCGGGTCGTTCTGGCCGTCGCCGTCCAGGGTCACCACGATGGGCGCCCGCGCGGCGATGACGCCCGAGCGGACCGCCCGGCTCTGGCCGGCGTTCTTCGCATGGGCGAGGAGGCGCAGCTCCGGGATCTCGGCCTTGAGCGCCTGCAGCGCCGCGCGCGTGCCGTCGCGGCTGGCGTCGTCGACGAACAGGATCTCGAAGCGGCGCCCGGCGAAGGCGGCGGCGATCTCGCGCGCCAGGGCCGGCGCGGCGCCCTCCTCGTCGAACACGGGCACGACCACGGAGACGTCGGGGGAAGGGCTCATCGCCGCTGCTCATAGCCGAAGCGCCGAAGGCGCTCTATCAGGAAGCATGACTTTCGAGGCCTGGGCCGAGATCTGGACGCGGGGATGGCGCGGGCCGCTGCTGGCGGCGATCGTGGCCATCGTCGCCGGCCTGCCGGGCGTCTTCGCCATGCCGACCATCGACCGCGACGAGGCCCGCTTCGCCGAGGCCACGGCGCAGATGCTGGAGACGCACGACTTCGTCTCCATCCGCTTCCAGGACCAGCCGCGCAACAAGAAGCCGGTCGGCATCCACTGGCTGCAGGCGGCCAGCGTGGCGATGCTGAGCCACGTCGAGGATCGGGCGATCTGGGCCTACCGCATCCCCTCGCTGCTGGGCGCGGCGCTGGCCGCCGCCGCCTGCGCCTGGGGCGCGCGGGCGTTCCTGACGCCGTCCCAGGGGGCTCTGGCCGGCGTGCTGCTGGGCGCCAGCTTCATGCTCTCGACCGAGGCCTTCTTCGCCAAGACCGACGCGGTGCTCTGCGGCGCCGTCACCCTGGCGATGGCCGCGCTCGGGCGGCTCTACATATCGAGCCGTGGCGGCATGCGCGCCGGGCGGCGGGTGAAGATGCTGTTCTGGGTGGGCCTCGCCCTCTCGATCCTGGTCAAGGGCCCTATCGGGCCGATGGTCGTCGGCCTGACCCTGGCGGCGCTGGCGGCCTGGGACCGGCGGGCGCGCTGGATGGCGGACCTGTCCTGGACCTGGGGCCTGATCTTCGTCGCCGCCGTCGTCGGGCCCTGGGCGATGGCGATCACGGTGGCCACCGACGGCGCCTTCTGGGGCGCGGCGCTCGGCGGCGACCTGGCGCCGAAGCTGGTCGGCGGCCAGGAGAGCCACGGCGCCCCGCCGCTGACCTACGCCCTCATCTCGCCGCTGCTGACGTTCCCGATGATCCTCATGGTCCCGGCCGCCGCGGTCGGCGCCTGGCGCGGCCGCGCCGAGCCCGGGGTGCGCTTCGCCCTGTGCTGGCTGATCCCGTCGTGGATCGCCTTCGAGCTCTTCCCGACCAAGCTGCCGCACTATGTCCTGCCGACGTTCGGCGCCGTCGCCTGGCTGGCCGCCGGCGCCCTGGCCGGGACGCCGGGGCCGCGCGTGCGCTGGATC
>DASZQQ010000479.1:0-2028 GCA_035549595.1 Caulobacteraceae bacterium | reverse complement strand
CGCGGATCGAGCGTCGCGCCGATGCGGCCGATCTCTGCGCGTTCGGCATCGGTCGCGGGCGCGGCGACGGCCTCGAAGCCGAGCCAGCCCGGCCGCGGCGCGCCGCCGATCTGGATCACCGCCTTCAGCGACGGCAGGCGGGCCGCGTCGAGCGCGCCCGGCGTCGAGGCGGCCAGTTCCGGCGCCAGGGTCTCGACCATGCCGGCGTAGTCGCTGGTCTTGAAGCGCTCGGCGCAGACCAGGGCCTTAACCCCGACCTTGTTCAGCGTGTACTCGACCTCGGAGAGGCGATAGGCGGGGTTGATCGTCACCAGGACGAGGCCGAGCCGGGCCGCGGCGAACTGGGTCAGGGTCCATTCGGCGCAATTGGGCGACCAGACGCCGATGCGCTCACCCTTCTCGAGGCCGAGGCGCTTCAGGCCCGCGGCGAGGTCGTCGGCCTTGCGGGCCAGGTCCGCCCAGGTCCAGCGCACGCCCTGCTGCGGGCTGATCAGAGCGAGCTCCGCGCCCCACTTCGCCGCCGCCTCGTCCAGAGCCCGGCCGATGGTGATCTCCAGCAGGGGCGGCTCGGTCGGCCCGGTCACCCAGCTCGGCTCGGCGGTCATGCGTGAAGTCCTCCCCGCCCTCGTTGGCGAATGGGGCGAAGCCCTATTGAACCACCAAGGACACGAAGGACACAAAGGTCACGAAGACGGCGCCCGATCCGGGGACGCCGCGGCGGTGGCTGCCTTCGCGCCCTTCGTGTCCTTCGTGTCCTTCGTGGTGAAATGCGGCGCTCGTGACGGGCGCCTGCGGCGCAGGTGAAGGCGCGTCAGTGCGGCTCGTCCATCATCGGGCCGCCGCGGCAGAAGGGGAGGATGGTGAAGGCGGCGATGAAGACGTAAGCGCACAGGCGGAAGGCGTCGCGGAAGGCCTCGGTCAGGGCCTCCTGGTCGACCAGCCGGCCAAGGGTCGCCGCGGCGGCCGCCGGCGC
Organism: Caulobacteraceae bacterium; assembly: GCA_035549595.1. GTDB lineage: Bacteria > Pseudomonadota > Alphaproteobacteria > Caulobacterales > Caulobacteraceae > Acaudatibacter. The sequence goes on along the minus strand of DASZQQ010000479.1, from coordinate 1,055 downwards.
GGCGGAGAGGTCGCCGAGCGCCTGGCCGAGCTGGAGCCCGAGGTTGCGGGCCGCCTCGTCGGCCGCGCCCGGCGCGGCGCCCAGGGCCTCCGAGAGCCGCAGGCGGTGGAGCTGGAAGAAGTCGGCGAGCCAGGTGTTGACCACCGCGATGCCGAAGGCGCCGCCGAGGTTGCGCATCAGGTTGTTGAGGCCCGAGGCGTCGCGCAGTTCCGCGTCGGGCACGTTGTTCAGGGCCATGCCCACCGAGGGCACCATGCAGAAGAGGATCGCCGCGCCCCTGACGACCTGGGTTGCGACCAGCTGCCAGAAGCCCCAGTCGCGGGTGACGTCCGAGATCATCCAGAACGAGGCGGCGTAGAGCGCAAGGCCGATGGCCATGACGATGCGCTGGTCGACGCGGGTGGCGAGGCCGGCGGCCAGGGGCGCCGAAAGCGTCATGGCCGCGCCCGCGACCCAGAGCGTGGCGCCGATGTCGAGGCTGGACCAGCCGCGCACCCAGGCCAGGAACAGGGGCGTCATGTAGACCACCGTGTAGATGCCGAAGCCGGTGACGAAGCCGAGCACGCCGGCGCCCGCGAACCCCGGCCGGCGGAACGGCCCCAGTCGCACGATCGGCGAGGGCGAGCGCCAGCAGCGCTCGAGGAACACCACGCAGGCCACCGCCGCGACCCAGGCGACGCCGGCGATGCCGGGATCGTCGAACCACTGGTGGCGCGGCCCCTCCTCCAGCACGTACTGGACGCCGCCGAGGCCGATCGCGAGGGCGGCCGCGTGCAGCCAGTCGATCCGGGCCAGCAGACCGGGCCGGGCGCGGTCGACCGGCCCGAGGGCGACGAGGGCGAAGGTGACGGCGAGCCCCGGCGCGACGTTGACGAAGAACAGCCAGCGCCAGTGGATCTCCTCGGTGATCCAGCCGCCGATGGTGGGGCCGAGCGTGGGGGCCAGAGTCGAGATCACGCCGAGGATCGCCGTCACCATCGCGCGCTTGGGCCCTGAGAAGAACGAGAAGCCGGTGGCAAAGACGAGCGGGATCATCGCCCCGCCGACGAACCCCT
>DASZQQ010000478.1:0-3548 GCA_035549595.1 Caulobacteraceae bacterium | reverse complement strand
GCCGGCGTCGGCCGCGGTCGCCCGAGCCAGGCCGAAAGGCCCACGAGCCCCGCCACAGCGATCAGGGAGACGACGAACTGGATCAGGGTCGCGATCACGGCCCCAGGGTTGCCGGAATTCCGCCGCCCCCGTCAAGCGAGCCCTGCTCTTCCCCCGCCAGGGGAAGAGCAGGGAGATAGCTAGAACTTGCGCACGTAGCCCAGCGACCAGACGTCGGCGGCCGCGTCGGAGTGCAGGAACGAGTGGCGGGTGTAGTCCACGCGCACGCCGTTGTTGTTGTCGACGAAGTACTGCGCCCCGGCGCCGTAGTTCCAGGAGTCGGCGCCGCCGCTCACGCTGTAGCCAGGACCGCTGGCCTTGATGTCGCTGTGGCCGTAGCCGACGCGGCCGATCAGGTCGAGCTTGGGCGTGATGGGCACGAAGCCGACGCCATAGGCCGCCTCCTGGTGACGCAGATGGATCGAGGTGTCGGTCCCGCCGATGTTGACGTGGTCGTTCTTGACCCCGCCGGCGAGCTCGCCCTCGACGCCGACGTACTCGCCGAAGCGGGCGCCGAGACGGCCCTGGATGGCCCCGAGGTCGGCCCCGTCGGTGCTGGAGCCGGCGTACCCCAGGGCGCCGTAGACGGTGACCGGCGAGAACGTCGAGGCGGACTGCGCCGCGGCGGCCACCGGGATGGCGGCCAGTGGCAGGGCGGCGACCGACGCGGCGATGACGAGAGCTTTCATGGTTGCGTACTCCTTTGACGGGCAACGCTTCTTCGCTCCCCCAGCACCCCTGCTGGTCGGCCTGGAACGCGGCGGCCTTGCGGCGGTTCAGGGCCCCTCGTCGGGCATTGGGTGACCGTGGCGAAATGGGCACAGCAGGGCTCTCACGCCCCGCGAACGTGGTATGGACCGCTCGGAAAAACGTCACCGGAGGATCGCCTTGAGCCAGGCCGTCATCGCCGCCACGGGGCTCTACACCCCGCCCCAGAGCATCTCGAACGACGAGCTGGTCGCGTCCTTCAACGCCTACGTCGAGGCCTTCAACGCCGCCAACGCCGAGGCCATCGCGGCCGGCGAGGTGGCCGCCCTCGCCCCCTCGTCCGTGGAGTTCGTCGAGAAGGCCTCGGGCATCAAGGCGCGGTACGTGGTCGAGAAGGCCGGGATCCTGGACCCCGGGATCATGCGCCCCGTGATCCCCGAGCGTCCGAACGAGGAGATCTCGGTGCTGGCCGAGATGGCGGTGGCCGCCGCGAAAGACGCCCTGGCGGCCTGGGGCAAGCCGGCCAGCGAGATCGGCGCCGTGATCTGCGCGGCCTCGAACATGCAGCGCGCCTATCCGGCCATGGCCATCGAGGTGCAGCAGGCCCTGGGCATCGACGGCTTCGCCTTCGACATGAACGTCGCCTGCTCGTCGGCGACCTTCGGCATCAAGACCGCCGCCGACTTCATCGCCTCGGGCTCGACCAGGGCGGTGCTGATGGTCAACCCCGAGATCTGCTCGGGCCACCTGAACTTCCGCGACCGCGACAGCCACTTCATCTTCGGCGACGTCGCGACGGCGGTGATCCTCGAGGCGGCCGAACAGGCGAGCGGCGGCTGGGAGATCCTGGGGACGCGCCTGAAGACCCAGTTCTCGAACAACATCCGCAACAACTTCGGCTTCCTGAACCGCTGCGCGCCCGAGGGCGTCGGCGCGCGCGACAAGCTGTTCGTGCAGGAGGGTCGCAAGGTGTTCCGCGAGGTGGTGCCGATGGTCTCGGACATGATCGTCGAGCACGCCGCCGACCTCGGCCTCGACACCGCGTCGCTGAAGCGCCTGTGGCTGCACCAGGCCAACATCAACATGAACGAGCTGATCGGCCGGCGCGTGCTCGGCCGAGAGCCGGCGCCGGGCGAGAACGTGATCATCCTCGACGAGTTCGCCAACACCTCGTCGGCCGGCTCGATCATCGCCTTCCACCGCTCGAACGCCGACTTCGCCCCCGGCGAGACGGGCCTGATCTGTTCGTTCGGCGCCGGCTATTCGGCCGGCACGGTGTTCGTCAGGAAACGGTGAAAAAGAGGAACCACGAAAGACACGAAAGGGCACGAAAAAGAAGAACTTAAAGGCGCCAAGAGGTCTGGTCCCAAGACGTAAGTTTCGTGTCTTTTCGTGTCTTTCGTGGTTCGATCAATGGGCCACCCTCGCCCGCCGCGCGGCGAGGACGCCGAGCATCAGGCAGGCCGCGCAGATGGCGCTGGCCTCGAACATCGGCAGGCCGACGAGGCCCAGGCCCTTGTTCCGCACCGCCCAGGCGAACGACAGGCCGAAGATCGACGGGCCGATCAGGTTGCCGAGGCCGGCCATGCTCTGGTTCGCGCCCTGCAGCTGGCCCTGCTCGGAGGGGCCGACGCAGCGCGTCATCAGGCCCTGCAGTCCCGGGATCACCAGGCCGCCCAGGCTGCTGACCGGCAGACCGGCGAGGTAGACCCAGCCGCTCGGCGCCCAGCCGTACCAGCTGAAGGTGAAGGTGATGGCGCCAAGGCCGATCAGCATGCAGCCCAGTTCGCCGAAGCGGCGGATCGCCGGCCCCACCACGAAGCTCTGCACGCCGACGCCCAGCACGCTGCCGGCGGCCATGGCCATGCCGATGACGCCGGAGTTCCAGCCGTAGCGCTCGGTCACGTACAGCACATAGACCGTCGGCCAGATCATCTGCGCCAGCTGGTACAGGAAGTAGATCCCCGCCAGCCCCAGCAGCTCGTGGTGCGAGCTTAGCAGCTTCAGGGAGCCGATCGGGTTGGCCTTGCGCCAGACGAAGCGCTGGGCGCGCCGCTCCGGCGGCAGCGACTCCGGCACAACGAACATCCCGTAGAGCCAGTTCAGCAGGGTCAGGCCGGCGCCGGCCATGAACGGCCAGCGCAGGTCGAAATTGCCGAGGAACCCGCCGATCGCCGGCCCTGCCAGGAAGCCGACGCTGAACGCCGAACCCATCCAGCCGAACGCCCGCGCGCGGCGCTCCGGCGGCGTGACGTCGGCGACGTAGGCGTTGGCGGTCGAGAACACGGCCGAGGTCGCCCCGCTGATCAGGCGGCCGAGGAAGAGCCACCCCAGGGTCGGCGCGAAGGCCATGAACAGGAAGTCCACCCCAAGGCCGAACAGCGAGATCAGCAGGATCGGCCGGCGGCCGAAGCGGTCCGACATCAGGCCCAGCACCGGCCCGGCCAGGAAGCTCATCAGTCCGCCGAAGGTGGCGAAGGCGACGTTCCAGTCGGCCGCGGCCGCGGTCGAGCCGCCGTTGAACTGCTTCACCAGGTTGGGAAGGATCGGCACCATCAGGCCGATCGACATGGCGCTGGCCACCGCGCTGGCGAAGATGAACCCGAACGCCGCCGTCCGCCCGCCCTGGGGGGCGGTCGCCTCCGCATCGGCGATGTCGCGTCCGTCGCTCATGGGGCCCCGCCCGAAAGGGCGCACGCCATAGCAGGGGTTGAGCGTCAGCGGCAGGAAAAACGCGTGAGCCTGTCCGACTCTCGAAAGAGGGACCACCAAGAACACGAAGGGCGCCCTGCGACGCGAAG
>DASZQQ010000477.1:0-6969 GCA_035549595.1 Caulobacteraceae bacterium | reverse complement strand
AGCATCGACGGGGTGGGGGAGCGTGCAGGAGCCGGCCCCTAACCGGTTAGCCCCCAGGCGGCGTCAGACTTCCCCACCCTGCCGGCTTCGCCGGCTGTCCCTGCCCATGAAGGGGAGGGAGACTCTCACGCGTGCCAGGTGCGGCCGACGCGGCTGCTGCGCTCGGTGAACTGGGGGCCCTCGTCGGTCCACCCGTGCACCGAGTGCAGGCCGAGCAGGGTGGCCAGGCGGCTGTCGCGGCCGTGCCGGGCGATCAGCTCGTCGGGGACGTGGTTCTTGTAGTCCTCCTGCGGCTCGATGTGCTGGCGGCAGAAGTACATGGAGAGGTTGATCCTCAGGCCCGGCTGCTTGCGCGGGAACGAGCCGTGCCAGGTGTTGCCGTGCCAGACGATGGCGCTGCCGGCCGGGACCTCGATCGGGATGGCGTCCGGATTGCGCGCCTCGCCGTCGAGGCCGACCTCGTAGCGCGTCGGCTGGCGGCAGTGGCGGTGGCTGCCCGGCACCATGGCCAGGGCCCCGCCCGCCTCGGTGTAGTCGGTCAGCGCATAGTTGCAGTTGGCGACGATGCTGAACGGCGAGAACGGCGCCGGCGCCCCGTTCGAGGTGTCCGAGTGCAGCAGGAGGCCCGGTCCGCCGGGGCCCTTGACGTGGCTGGTCAGGCTGGACAGCCGGCAGCTCTGGCCGAGCAGCCAGGTGATCAAAGCCAGCGGCTTCTCGTTCAGCACCGCCTCCTCGAACACCCGGTCCTTGAACATCAGGTAGGGCACGAGCTTCCAGTTGCGGTGCTCGGTCTCGGCCTCGACGTCGAGGGCCTGGGCGAAGGTCTGCTCCGCCTGGCGCAGCACCGCCGAGCGCAGCGCCGTGGTCAGCTCGGGCGTGAGGGCGTTCTCGATCACGGTGAAGCCGAAGGCGTCCAGCTCGGCCAGGTTCGTCTCCAGCCCCAGCGCCCGGATCTGCCGATAGAGCCCGTTCAGATCCCGCGTCGCCCGCCAGTCCCCGATCTCCATGGCCGCGTCCCTCGCCTTGTCTCGTTGGAGGCATGCTAGCACGCCTTCCTCTTCCCCCGGAGGGCAGGGCCAGCGCTGTGGGCTGTGACGGCCCGCATGACGCCGAAGGACTTGGCGAGGCAACCTCTGGGCGCCCTTCTCCCCACGCGGGAGAAGGTGTCGCTGCAGGCGACGGATGAGGGGGCTCCCTGGCCTCTCAGCGCGTGCTGAGGCCGACCAAGCCGCTGATTTTCGGGCAGACCTCTTACCCTTGCCTCAGGTCCGCTCTGCGGCGGGCGCCGGAGGGCCCCCTCATCCGACGGCTTCGCCGCCACCTTCTCCCGCGTGGGGAGAAGGGACACCAGAGGTCACCCGGTCCTCAGTACCGCAGGCCATTGACGCACCGCACGCTCTCGGCCGAAGCCAAATGCGATAGCCCTGCCCCAGAGGGGGAAGAGCAGGACGCGCTACCCCTCGCCGCCCTGCGTGAAGTTCAGGCCCTGGCCGGAGGCCATCTGGTCGCGGACCATTTCCGGGGCGGCGGTGGCGGCCTTGTCGAACTCGACCAGCTCCTCGGGCACGTACCAGTGGATCCTGTCGGTGTGGTAGGCGCCCCAGACGGCCTTGGCGACGTCGGTCGGCGGCAGCAGGCGCCACATGCCGTCCTTGGGCGCATTGACCTTGGCTTCGTCGGGCAGGATCGGCGTGTCGATGAGGCCGGGCAGGGTGTCGGCGACGCGCACGCCGGCCGCCTTCAGCTCCACCGAAAGGGCCTCGGTGAAGCCCTTCACCGCGTGCTTGGTCGCCGAGTAGACGGCGATGCCGGCCATGCCGAAGGTGGCCGACGACGAGGAGGTCGAGAAGCACAGCGACCCCGGCGTCGCCTTCAGCAGCGGCAGGGCCAGGTGGATGCCCGAGAGCACCGCGACGAGGTTGACGTTCACCACCGCCATCACGTCCTCCCACGCCATGTCCGCGAACGGCCCGCCGCGGCCGATGCCGGCGTTGTTGAACAGGATGTCGAGCTTGCCGCCGGTGGCGCCGGCGAAGCGGGCGAGGGCGGCTCGGTAGGCCTCGCGGTCGGTGACGTCGAGCCGCTCGAAGAGGCCGTTGTCCGCCCCCAGCTCGGTCTTCAGGCTCTCCAGCCCCTCGACGCCGACGTCGTAGGCGCCGACGAACCAGCCTTCGCGGGCGAAGAGGCGCGCGGTCTCGCGGCCCATGCCCGAGGCGGCTCCGGTGATGAAGATCGACTTGCGCCCGTTCGCCTGCGCCATGAGCGTTTCTCCCTGTCTCGTTCGGTCCGCCGGTTTACGGGCCCAACGCCGTGGGCGAAAGTCCCGCCGCGAAGCCGGGGCGACACCGGATACCCAAGGGAGACGCGCACATGGCCGCCTACGACACCATCCTCTACGACAAGTTCGGCCACCGGGGCACGATCACCCTGAACCGGCCCGAGCAGCGCAACGGCATCACCGAGGTGATGCTGGCCGAGCTCTACGAGGCGCTGAAGGACGCGGCCGCCGACAAGAGCCTGCGCGTGCTGGTGCTGAAGGGCGCCGGCGCCGACTTCTGCCCGGGCGCGGACCTCAAACACTACGCCTCGGGCAAGGGCGGCAAGTCGAACCCCAAGGCCTTTCACGTCTCGACCCTGCTGCACGAGGCCCCCGTGGTGACCATCGCCGCGATCCGGGGCGCCTGCGCCGGCGCCGGCCTCGGCTGGGCGGCCGCCTGCGACCTGCGCGTCTGCGACTCCACGGCGAAGTTCAACAGCGCCTTCCTGGGCGTCGGCATCTCCGGCGACATGGGCGGGCCCTGGACGCTCAGCCGCATCCTGGGCGCGGCCAAGGCGCGCGAGCTCTACTTCCTGCCCGGCAAGTTCGGGGCAGACGAGGCCGAGCGCATCGGCCTCGTCAACCGCTGCTGGCGGCCGGACGAGTTCGAGGCCCAGCTGGACGAGGTCGTCACGCGCCTGACCAACTCCGCCCCGATCGCCCTGAAGTCGATGAAGGCCAACTTCCTCGACGCCGAGCGCATGGGCCTGGCCGACTTCATCGACGTGGAGACCGAACGGCACGGCGTCTCGGGCGCCACCGAGGACTCGCGCGAGGCCTTCAAGGCCTTCGTCGAGAAGCGCACGCCCGTGTTCCACGGACGCTAGAGATGCCCGAGGCAGCGCCCATCGAAGAGGTCCTGGAACCGGACCTGCCCATCTGCGACCCGCACCACCACCTGTGGGACTATCCCACCAGCCGCTACCTGCTGCCCGAACTGCTGGCCGACGTCGAAAGCGGGCACAAGGTCGAGAGCACCGTCTTCGTCGAATGCGGCGCCTTCTACGGCCCCGAGGGCGCCTCCGGCCTGGGCTTCGTCGGCGAGACCGAATTCGTGAACGGCGTCGCGGCCATGGCCGCGAACGGCCGGGACGGCCCGGTGAAGGCCTGCGAGGCGATCGTCGGCCGCGTCGACCTCGCCGTCGGGGCCTCGGTCGAGGCGGTGCTCGAGCGGCACATGCGCGCCGGCAACGGCCGCTTCCGCGGCATCCGCCACGTCGGCGCCTGGGACGCCAGCCCCGACATCCGGCCGAGCCACACCCATCCGCCGGAAGGGCTCTACGGCTCTGCGGCCTTCCGCGAGGGCTTCTCGCGCCTCAGCCGCCTCGGCCTCTCGTTCGAGGCCTGGCAGTACCACACCCAGATCGGCGACGTGATCGGACTGGCCCGCGCGTTCCCGGAGACCCTGATCGTGCTCGACCACGTCGGCGGCCCGCTCGGCATCGGCCCCTACGCGGGCCGGCGCGACGAGGTGTTCGCCGTCTGGCGTGAGGGCGTGCGCGAGCTGGCGCTCTGTCCCAACGTCTGGGTCAAGCTGGGCGGCCTCGGCATGGCCATCTGCGGCTTCGAGCACCACAAGCGCGATGTACTGCCCGGCTCGGCCGAGCTCGCCGAGGCCTGGCGCCCGTACATCGAGACCTGCATCGAGGCTTTCGGGCCGGCCCGGGCGATGTTCGAGTCCAACTTCCCGGTCGACAAGGTCTCCTGCAGCTACGCCAACCTGTGGAACGCCTTCAAGCGCATCGCCGCCGGCGCCTCGGCCGACGAGAAGGCGCTCCTCTTCCGCGACACCGCCCGCAAGTTCTACCGCATGGACTGACCATGGCCGGGGACATGATACCGCAGGGATCGTGTCCCCTCCAGCTGGATGCGCCCTAACAAGGGGACACGAACCGCGCCGGGGCGCGGATCATGTCCCCGGTCCGTATTCCCCGCTCACTTGTCCCCGGCGCGTGAGTAGCGCCCCCATGGCCAGGGCCGGCGCGGATGCTATCCTCCCCTGATCGCCACCCCCGGGGCCGTCGATGGCGTACAAGGACAAGGTCGCCGAGGATCTCGACCGCTGGATCGCGGAGGGCCTCGTTTCGCCCGACAAGCGCGCGGCGATCCTGGCCTCGATCCCCGACGCCCGTCGGCTCGATGCGGCCGCGGCCATGGCCTGGGTCGGGGCCTTGCTGCTGGGCCTCGCCGTCATCGCCCTCGTCGCGGCCAACTGGTCGGCGATCCCGCGCGTCGCCCGCTTCGCCTTCGTGCTCGGCGCCTATGCCGCCGCGGCCGGGGGAGGGGCCTGGGCGTTCCGGGCCGGGCGGCCGGCCACGGCCAACGGCCTCCTGACCATCGCCGCCCTGGTGTTCGCGGCCGCTGTCGGCCTCTCGGGCCAGATCTTCAACCTCACTGGCGAGCCGCGCACGGCCGCCTACGCCGCGGGGACGGCCGCCCTCGCCCTGGCCCTGGCCGGCGGGGCCAGCGGCCCGGCGGTGGTCGGTCTCTTCTTCCTCGGCGTCGCCGACTTCCTGGCCGAGGGCGCCTTCCATCCCTGGGCCGGGTTCGAGGCGCCGTGGCTGATCGTGGCCGCGCCGGCCGCCGCGCTCTTCGCCGTGCGCTGGCGCTCCGCCGCCATGGCCCACGCCAGCGCCATCGCCCTGATCGCGGTGGGCGTCTGGGTCGCCGGCAAATTCAGCGAGGCCTGGCTCGCCCTCTACCTGATCGCCGCGGCCTTCGCGGGCCTCGGCGCCTGGGCGCGCCAGATGCGCGAGCGCTCGGAGAGTCACGCCGGCGTCTTCTACGGCTGGGCGGCGTGGGCGGCGACCGGGTTCTTCGTCGCCGCCGGCTACCAGGGCGAGGGCCAGGGCCTCGCCCACCGCGCCGCCTGGCTCGCGCTCTCGGGCGGGACCATCGCCCTCGGCCGGCACGACCGCCACGGCCTCGTCACCGCCGCGGGCGTCGTCGGCCTCATGGGCGCGGTATTCGCGGTGTTGAAGGATCTCGGCCTCGCCCTGACGACGGCCGCGGCGGTGTTCTTCGTTGCCGCCCTGGTCGCCCTGGCCGGCGGCCTGGCGCTCCGGCGGAGGGCCGCCCGGTGAGCGCCCCGGTCCGCATCCTCGTCGTCGCCGCCCTGTCGGTGATCGCCCTCGTCGGCCTCATCGTGCGCGAGAGCCTCGCCCGCGCCGCCGGGACCGAGGTGATCCTGGCCATGGACGCGATCGACCCGCGCGACGTCCTCAGCGGCCACTACGTCCAGCTGAACTTCCGCGAGGCGCGTCCCGGGCCGGCGGGCTCGCCGGCGACCTGCCCGCCGACCCTCTCCCACGAGGGCTGGACGCGCACCTACGGCGCCTCCCGGACCTGGGTCGCGCTCGCCCCGGCCGGCGACCACGCGGCGGTGGTGGGCCAGGCGCCGACGCGAGAGGCCGCGGCGCGCCTCGGCCCCGTGCAGGTTCGCGGGCATGCCTACTGCTTCGAATCCGCCACCGCCGCCAACGTCATGCTCGACGTCGGCGTCGACCGTTTCTACGCCAGCCAGGCCGAGGCCGAGCGCATCTCGGCCCTGGTGGACCGCCGCGGCGTCGGCCCGGGGCCCGTGGCGGCGATCGTCTCGGTCGGCGAGGACGGCCGCGCGCGCCTCAAGGGCCTGCGCATCGACGGCCGCCGGCTGGAACTGCCGCCGTTTTGAGACCGGGGACATGTTCCGCCAGGAACGTGTCCCCTCCAGTGCCAACGAAAGGGGACACGAACCCGCCTGCGGCGGGATCATGTCCCCGGCTCAGAGCTCCAGCGGCCGGTTCGTCAGCACGTTGACGTTCGGGCCTTCGGACGGGAAGTGCTGGCGCAGGGCGTCGCCGCAGAGCTTCACCGCGTGCACGATGCCGGCGGTCGGATCGCCGGACTTCATCGCCGTGCCGATGGCTGCCGTCGCCTCGCGCCACAGGCCCGCCCCGACCTTATCGTGGATCGCCGCGTCGGCCAGGAGTTCGACCTTGCGGTCGGCCAGGGCGACGAAGATCAGGATGCCGGTGTCCGAGCCGACCGCGCGCGAGCTGATCGCGGCGAACTGCTGCTGCGCGGCCTGGCGCACGCGGTGGGCCTTCAGGGCGCCGGGCGTCAGCACCCGCCGCACCGCCGGGATCGAGGCCAGAAGGGCGACGAGGACGAACAGCAGCCCCTGCGCCAGCGCATAGGCGCCGACGCCCAGCGCCAGCTGGTCCTCCAGGGCCGAGGCGTGGCCGATGGTCCAGGCCCCGCCGGCCGAGGCCAGGGCCAGCGGATGCAGGCCCGCCAGCACGGCGATGGGCGGAACCACCAGCGCCGCCGCCGCGCCCCAGGCCAGCGGGATCTCGCGATAGTGCGAGACCTCACCGGCCAGCACGCAGACGATCTCGCCGCGCGAGCCTTCCTCGGCCTCGGCCACGGCGGCCTCGATGCGGTCGTTGTCCAGGGCTGTGAGCTTCATGGCGTCCTCACCAGCTGCCGGACGAGCCGCCGCCGCCGAACGAGCCGCCGCCGCCCGAGAAGCCGCCGCCTCCGCCGCCGCGCATGACGCCGCTGATGACGAAGAACAGGACCAGGAACACCACCAGCGCGCCCAGGGGCGTGTGGCCAGGCCCGCTGCGCCGCGCCGCCTGGCGTTCGGCGTATTGCTGCTGCTGGGCCTC
>DASZQQ010000476.1:0-4418 GCA_035549595.1 Caulobacteraceae bacterium | reverse complement strand
CGTCTGGAACGCCGACGGGACCGAGGCGACGCTCAAGCGGGCCGGAATGCGGATCCCCGTGGCGTTCACCGACGCCCACGGCCGGGCGCGCACGCTCGACTACGGCGTGCCGAACGTGAACCAGTGCAAGCAGTGCCACTCTCAGGCCGGCGTGATGACGCCGATCGGGCCCAAGGCGCGCAACCTCGCCATCGCCACGGCCGCCAGCGGCGCGCGCACCCAGCTGCAGCTGTGGTCGGAGCTCGGCCTGCTCACCGGCGACACGGCCGTGGCGCCGACGCCGCGCTGGGACGACCCGAAGGTCCCGCTGGAGCGGCGCGCGCGGGCCTACCTCGACGCCAACTGCGGCCACTGCCACAGCCGCGCGGGCCTCGCCAGCAACAGCGGCCTCTACCTGACGCTCGAAGAGACCGACCCGGCCGTGCTCGGCGTCGGCAAGCGGCCCGTGGCGGCGGGCAAGGGCTCCGGCGACCTGGAGTTCTCGATCACGCCGGGCCGGCCGGACGCCTCGATCCTGGTCTACCGCATGGCCTCGACCGAGCCCGGCGTGATGATGCCCCAGCTCGGCCGCACCGTGGTCCACGACGAGGGCGTCGCCCTGATCCGCGAGTACATCGCGGCGATGAAGCCGTAGGAATTGGAACTACGAAACGCAGCGGGGACATGATGCCGTTCGGCATCGTGTCCCCTTTCACCCCGTCTTTCGCAGCCGCCAGCTGCGGACCTGGAAAGGGGTGATCGGGCCGCCGTCGGCGATCCGGTCCTCGAGCAGGGACACCTCGCCGGCGACGCTCCAGCCCTCCGCGGCTGAGACCTCGACCGGGCCGCGGGCGCCGAAGGGTTCGTAGACGCGCAGGATCAGGCCGTCGCCGTCCTCGGCCGGCTTCAGGGCCGAGAGCGCCACGGGCGTCCCGGAGACCGTCGCCGGCGCGAAGACGCGCCTCGGGCCGGCGGGGGCGGGGCGGAACGGGAGCGGCTGGTTCAGGTCCTCGGCCTCGGCCAGGACGCCGCCGGCCACCCAGTCGCCGGCGTGCGGCAGCAGGGCGTAGACGAGGCCGCTCTGGCCTTCGTCGGCCAGGCGGTCGGGCAGGACCGGCGACTTCAGCAGCGACAGGCCGATCTCGCCGCCCTCGACGTGGCAGCCGTAGCGGCCGTCGTTCAGCACCGCCGCGCCGTAGCCGGTCTCCGAGAGGTCGACGAAGCGGTGCACCGGGACCTCGAACTTCGCCGCGTCCCAGCTGGTGTTGCGGTGGGTCGGCCGGCGCACGACGCCGAACGCGCACTCGAAGGTGGCGAAGTCCGACCGGACCGCCAGCGGGAACAGCGCCTTCAGCAGGATGCGCCGGTCATGCCAGTCGAACCGCGTGGCGAAGTCGATCCGGGGCGAGTTGGCCCAGAGGCGCACCGACTGGACGATGGTGCTGGCGCCGATCCGCCGCACGATGCGGATGGCGCCGCGCTGGCCGCCGGCCTCGACCACCTGCGGCGGCTCGGCCGCCACCACCTCGCAACCCTGGCGGCGGTAGTCCTCCTCGATGTCCCAGGCGTCGTAGTCGCGCGGCTGGTCGTGATAGGCCCAGATCTGGGCGCCGCGGCCGTCCAGCACTTCGCGGCCGGCGCGCTTGTCGAACACGCGCGACAGGGTCCCGTCGGCGGCGATCTCGACGCGCAGGAAGCGGTTCTCCAGCACCCCCGGCTCGACGGTCACGCCGAGACTGGCCGCCGGCCGGCCCGACACCGTCGAGAGCGGCGGCGCGATCTCCTCCGAGGCCAGGACCCAGCCGTCCTCGGCGGCCTGACCGGCGGGCAGCGGGTCCGGCGACTGCAGCCGGATCGGCCGTTCGGAGAGGCTTGGATTGAGCACCACGAGCCCCTCTCCGCCGCCGCCCGGCCCCAGGGCTTCGAGCGCCGTGGCGGTGGCCGCCTCGCCCGCCGCCGCGACCTCGGCCAGTTCCGGCTCGGTGCGGCGGTAGACGTCGCCGATCGAGGAGCCGGGCAGGATGTCGTGGAACTGGTTGACCATCAGCGTCCGCCAGGACGGCTCCAGCGACGCCGCCCTCGGCCCGCCCGCCATTTCGGCCAGGGCGCCGGCGATCTCGCCCGTGCGCAGGGCGTGTTCGGCGCGCCGGTGCAGGCGCTTCATCCGGCCTTGCGAGGTCAGGACGCCGCGGTGGTATTCGAGATAGAGCTCGCCGCGCCACACCGGCAGCGGCGCCTCGGCGGCCTCCGCCGCGGCGGTCGCATAGTAATCGGCGACGCTGGTGAAGCGCAGCCTCGGCAGCACCGGGAAGTCGGCCAGGCGCCTCGCGAGACGGATCATCTCCTCGGTCGGGCCGCCGCCGCCGTCGCCCCAGCCGATCGGCTGGAAGGTCTCCGGCGCGATCGCCTTCTCGGCGTGATTGCGCCACAGGCGCAGCGAATCCCGCGGCCCGACGCGGCCGTTGTAGTTGTCCTCGGGCCGGTTCATCTGCTGGACCAGCACGCGCGAGCCGTCGATCCCCTCCCACCAGAAGCGCGTGTGCGGGAAGACATTGGTCTCGGACCAGCCGATCTTGACCGTGTACATGCCCTCAAGGCCCGCGGCCTTCAGCACCTGCGGCAGGCCGGCCGAGAAGCCGAAGGTGTCGGGCAGCCAGCCCACCGTATGGCGCCGCCCGAACAGCCGCTCGAACAGGCGCTGGCCGTAGAGCGCCTGGCGCGCCAGGGATTCGCCCGAAAGCATGTTGATGTCCGGCTCGACCCAGAAGCCGCCGACCGGCTCCCAGCGCCCGGCCGCGGCGTGCGCCTGGATGCGCTCGAGCAGGGCCGGGTCGCGGTCCTCGAGGTCGCGGTAGTATTCGGCGAACGACTGGGCGAAGCGGAAGTCCGGATGGCGGTCGAGCAGCTCCACCTGGGTCGAGAAGGTGCGCACCACCTTTCGGCGGGTCTCGTCCAGCGGCCAGAGCCACGCCGCATCGATGTGGGCGTGGCCGACGAGGGCGATCGCCCCGATCGGCGGGTAGCGGTCCCTGAGGGCGCGCAGCCCGTGGCGCAGGTGCGTGTCGGCCTCCGCGACCGAGGCCAGGGCGTCGTCGGGCAGAGGCGTCGCCGGATAGGGCTCGATCACCTGGTCGCGGCCGCCGTAGCGGTGGGCGAAGGGGCTTTCGCGGCCGAGCACGTCGGCGGTGGCGGTCGGCCAGCGCAGGCGCCCGACCGTCTCTTCGGCGAGGCTCAGCAGCATCGGGGCGACCTCGTGGTCGCGCAGCTCCACCGCCGCCTCGGCGACGAGTTCCAGAGCCCGCAGCAGGTCCTCTAGCGCCGTCTCGGTCCAGACCAGCTCGGCGCGGATCAGCCTGGGGTCGCGCGAGGGGGCGCCGAACAGGTCCCGCGCCACGCCCTCGACGACGAGCCGCCCGGCGCGGCCGTCCAGCGGAAAGCTGCGATGGTAGGGGTCGTGGCCGAGGCGCACCTCGCGGCCGTCGTCGTAGCGGATGGTCAAAAGGCTCTCGCCGCCGACGTCCAGGGCCAGCCGCGCAGCCTCGAGCGGCCAGTCCGCCGGGACCTCGAACGGGCCGCTCTCGAAGCGCTTGACGCCCTTCACGTCGGGCCAGCGGTGGCCGATTTCGATCGGCGCGCCGTCGAAGGTCCAGGGACCGACGGGCAGGACATGGCGCGGGACCCAGGCGGCGGCCTCGCCGCAGCGGCGGCGCAGGCGCGCCACCCGAAGATCGATGCCAAGCAGGTCGTGCACGCCTATCGCCCTTCAGTCTTCAGACTCGTTCTGCGGCTGCTCTACGCCCGCGCCGGCCGTCAAGGAACCGGGGCCCGACGGACCTCGCCTCCAACGGCCTGCAGACTGCGGCGACGGGGCGAGGGGCCTACCCGCGCCGTCGGTCCGTCATCGCCGCGTAGACCGCCTCGGCCGAGAGTTCGCGCACCGGCGGGGTGCCGGTGTCGGGCGTCGAGCCGTTCACGTTCTGGATCAGGCCGATGACGATCAGGTCGTTGACCGGGTCGATCCAGAACCAGGTGCCGAAGGCCCCGCCCCAGTAGAAGCTCTCCACGCCCTGGTGCGTCTTGGCCGCGGCCGGGTCCTCGACGATGGCGAAGTCCATGCCGAAGCCGAGCCCCCGCGTGTGCGGCGAATAGAGCGTCACCTCGACGCCGGGCGCGAGGACGCTGGTGTGCATCAGCCGCACGGTCTCGGCCTTCAGGTAGCGCCGGCCCTCGAAGGCGCCGCCGTTGGCGATCATCTGGGCGAAGCGCCAGTAGTCCTCGGCCGTGCCGACGAGGCCGCCGCCGCCCGACAGGAACTTCGGCCTGGCGGTGTTGACGAGGTTGCCGGGACCGGCCGCGGCGATGCGGCCGTCGACGTACTTGTGGATGCGCGACACCCGCGCGGCCCTCCCGGGCTCAACCCAGAAGCCGGTGTCCTCCAT
>DASZQQ010000475.1:0-36241 GCA_035549595.1 Caulobacteraceae bacterium | reverse complement strand
CATCTCGTACGCGGCCTTGGAGGCGATCTGGGTCGGGGAGGGGCCGCGCTCGATCGCTAGCGACGGGGCGAACACCTCGAACGAGCCTTCGACGCGCGTGCGCACCGCCGCGCCGCGCACCTTGGGGCCGGCAAGGCCGAGCTCGCGCATCTTGCGGTCCGAGGCCAGGATCAGCGCCGCGCCGCCCTCGGCCGGCGAGCAGAACATGAACTTGGTCAGCGGGTCGGAGACCATCTGCGAGGCGAGGATCGCCTCGGCGTCCATCGGCTGCTTGCGCCAGGAGTGGGGCGTGCGGGCGCCGTTCTCGAACGCCTTCTCGGCCACGCGGGCCAGGGTCATGGGCGTGATGCCGTGAAGGCCCATGTAGCGGTTGATCTTGTTGGCGAAGAACTGGGTCGTCAGCATCAGCCCGGTCTCGCCGTACCAGTCGGGCAGGCCCCAGTCGGCCGGCTCGGGGTTGAAAGCCCCGCGTGGGTGCTTGTCGAAGCCGAGCACGACGCCCAGGTCGAACTCGCCCGACTTGATCGCCCAGTAGCCCGACAGAAGGGCCGAGCCCCCGGTGGCGCAGCCGTTGGCGACGTTGATGAACTGCACGCCCGTCAGCCCCAGCCGGGGCAGCATGGCGTCGGCGTTGCCGGCGGCGGACGAGCCGCCGAAGGCGAACTGGATGTCGCGCCAGTCGACGCCGGCGTCCGCCAGGGCCTCGCGCACGGCGAAGACACCCTGGTCGAGGCCGGAGAGCTCGTCATGGCGCCCGAACGGGTGGATGCCGGCGCCGACGATGTGGACTTCGGTCATGGCTTCGTTCCCTCTCTTCAGGCGGCCGGTGCGAAGGCGTAGGTCAGGACGGGGCCGTCGGCCCGCTCGAACGGCTTCAGCACCAGCCGCATCGGCATGCCGATCTTCAGCGAAGCGGGGTCGTCGGTCTCGATCCGGCTCTCGACGATCACCTGGCCTGGCAGTTCGACGTAGCCCAGGGCGAAGGGCCGGAAGCTGCGGTCGTCCTCGGCGCCGGCGTAGGGCGGCGACTTCGGCCGGAAGCGCTGGACCGTGTACGACCAGAGGCGGCCCTCGTCGGCCAGCTCGACGACGTCGTAGAGGGCCGCTTCGGCGCCCTGCGGCGCGGGGAACACGATCTTGCCGTCGCTCTTGCGCCGGCCGCCCAGAAGGTGCGGCTTTGGCGTGGTGACGAACAGCCCTTCGGCGATGGGCCTGGCCTCGGCGGGCATTCTTCCTCCTGGCGTCTGGCGCGCTTCGATGCGAGGGACGATAGCGGGGCTCTGGAAAAAGTCAGCCCTGATTTATACAATCATTCGCGACTGTTTTGGCATTCGCGACTGTTTTGGCGGCGCCCCCGCGAGAGGCGGCCCGCGAGGGGAGAGACTGGCATGGCCACCGACACCACCGACGCCCGTTCGCTGGGCGACATCGCCCGCATCCAGGCGCGCGCCCGGGGCGGGCGCACCGCGTTCGTCTTCGAGGACCGCGCCACCACCTACGCCGAGTTCGACCGGCGCACCAACCAGGTCGCCAACGGCCTCGCCGCGCTCGGCGTGAGGCCCGGCGACCGCGTCGCCTACCTGGGCAAGAACTCCGACGCCTATTTCGAGCTGCTGTTCGGCGCGGCCAAGGCCGGGGCGGTGATGGCCCCGATCAACTGGCGCCTGGCGCCGCCCGAGATCCGCTACATCGTGGGCGACGCGGGGGCCAAGGCGCTGTTCGTCGGGCCCGAGTTCATCGACCAGGCGCGCGGGCTGCTGCCGGACTTCACCTCCGTCCTGGCGGTGATCGCCGCCGAGGGCGGCGCGGCCGACTGGCCCGACTACGCCGCCTGGCGCGACACCCAGAGCGACGCCGATCCGGGCGTCGCCGTCGGCTGGGAGGACGCGGCGATCCAGCTCTACACTTCCGGCACCACCGGCCATCCGAAGGGCGCGGTCCTGCCGCACCGGGCGCTGCTCGGCCCCCGCGCTCTGCAGAAGGCGGCCGACACGCCGTGGAACCGCTGGAGCGAGGACGACGTCAGCCTCGTGGCCATGCCGGTGTTCCACATCGGCGGCTCCGGCTGGGGGATCATGGGCCTCTACAACGGCGCCAAGGGCGTCATCGCCCGCGAGTTCGACCCCAACCGGGTGCTGGACTTCATCGCCGAGGACCGCATCACCAAGATGTTCATGGTGCCCGCGGCGATGCAGATCGTAGTCCGCCACCCGAAGGCGCGCGAGGTCGACTTCTCGTGCCTGAAGTACCTGCTCTACGGCGCCTCGCCGATCCCGCTCGACCTCCTGAAGGAGTGCATGGAGGTGTTCGGCTGCGGCTTCGTGCAGATGTACGGCATGACCGAGACCAGCGGCACCATCGTCGCCCTGCCGCCCGAGGACCACGATCCGGCCGGCAACCGGCGCATGCGCTCGGCGGGCAAGGCGCTGCCCGGCGTCGAGCTGGCGATCCTGGACGAGGCGGGCGCGCGGCTGGCGCCCGGCGAGGTCGGCGAGATCGCGACCCGGTCGATGGCCAACATGAGCGGCTACTGGAACCTGCCCGACGCGACGGCCCTGACGATCGACGCCGACGGGTGGCTGCGCACCGGCGACGCCGGCTACATGGACGAGGACGGCTACGTCTACATCCACGACCGGGTGAAGGACATGATCATCACCGGCGGCGAGAACGTCTATCCGGCCGAGGTGGAGAACGCGATCTTCGGCCATCCGGCCGTGGCCGACGTGGCCGTGATCGGGGTGCCGGACGCCAAGTGGGGCGAGGCGGTCAAGGCGGTGGTCGTCCGCAAGGCCGGCGCCGAGCCGACCCCCGCCGAGATCATCGCCTGGGCCCGCGAGCGCATCGCCGGCTACAAGACCCCCAAGAGCGTCGACTTCATCGACGCCCTGCCGCGCAACGCCTCGGGCAAGATCCTGCGCCGCGAACTGCGCGAGCCCTACTGGGCGGGGCTGGAACGGCGGGTGAGCTGAGGCTCGTCCAGTCAGCGCTACCGCACTGGGAGCCAGAGGCGTGCATGGGCCGCTCCGGG
Organism: Caulobacteraceae bacterium; assembly: GCA_035549595.1. Taxonomy (GTDB): domain Bacteria; phylum Pseudomonadota; class Alphaproteobacteria; order Caulobacterales; family Caulobacteraceae; genus Acaudatibacter. Next base: position 33,210 of record DASZQQ010000475.1, on the reverse strand, counting down.
TTGTCTGGGCGACCTCTGGCGTCCCTTCTCCCCACGCGGGAGAAGGTGGCGGCGAAGCCGTCGGATGAGGGGGCCCTCCGGCGTGCGCCGTGAAGCTGGCAGCGCCGCTCCAGCGGGCTTTCCTGGAGCTCCGGGATTTCGGCTATGCCGTCCGCGCTGAGGTGTCCGGGAGCCCCCTCATCCGTCGCCTGCGGCGACACCTTCTCCCGCGTGGGGAGAAGGCGCCCAGAGGTCGCCCGGCCGAGGCGGCATAGGTGAGCGGACACCGATGGGCTCAAGCCTCGCCGGCCGCCCGCAGCCGGACCGGGATCGCGCTCATGCGCGGCATGCCGGTCCAGGGATCGAAGTCGCGGTCGACGGGGGTGAGGCGGCCGGTGTTGGCGCCGGCGAGGCGCGGGTCGTCGTCCTCGCCCGGCGCGCCGCCCCAGGCGTGGGTCATGGAAACGCAGCCGCGGCGGACGTCCGGCGCCGCCTCGGCCACGGCGCGCAGGGACGCGTGGACGCTCTCGATCTCGACGAGGTCGCCGGACTGCAGGCCCAGCGCCGCGAGGTCGTCCGGGTGCAGGAAGGCGGGGTTGGTGGCGTGCGCGCGCCGCAGGGGCGCATGCTCGTGCCAGGTCGAGTTCAGCACGTCGCGCATCCGCCGCGAGATCAGGCGGAAGGGATAGGGGTCGGCCGGCGACACGGTCTCGGCGGCGATGTCGGCGAGCTCGGCCATCATCGGCGCGGCGCCGATGTCGAGGCGGCCCTGCCAGTCTGCCGGCTTTGGTTGCACGGTCACGGCGGGCCGCTCGAACAGGCGCCCGCGCTCGGCGGTCCTGAGCTCGTCGAAGCCGACCGGCGCGCCTTTCAGCAGCATCCGCCAGACGTCGTCGGGCTGCAGCGCCGCGCCGGGCGGAACGACGGTCGCCGCCGCGGCGGACTCGGCCGGATCGAGCAGGCTGATGGGCGAGATCGTGAGCGGCAAGGCGAGGCGCGCGGCGAGGCCGTGGAACACCTGCCATTCCTCGAGCACGTCGGACCCGGCGGGCGGTTCGGTCAGGGGCTCGGCCCACTGGGCGTAGGGGCGATGGAAGCCCCAGCCCGGCCCGAAGTTGCCGATCATTTCGTTCAGGGCGGTCGGTGCGCAGACCTCCAGCGGCAGCTTCGGCGCGACGACGTAGTGCGCGTGCTTCGCCGTCGCCGACAGGCGCGGGTCGAAGCAGACCAGCAGCTCCAGCGCCTTCATCGCCTCCACCGTGCGGATCTGGTCGGGCCAGGCGAGGATCGGGTTGCCGCCGAGCACGATCAGGGCCCGGACCTGGCCCTCGCCCGGCGTCAGGATCTCCTCGGCGAGGCCGGCGGTCGGCAGGCCCGCCGCGCAGGCCTTAAGGCCTCGCACGCGCAGGTCGGTCCCGAGGTCCCAGGCCTTGCCGGGGCCGGGGGAGGCGGCGATGGGCGGCGCCGGCTGGATCAGCACCCCGGGATTGGCGACCTCGTCGCCGGCGCGGCGCCAGAAGCCCTTCAGGGTGGTCAGGACCTTCAGCAGGTATTCGACGAGGTTGCCGCGGCCCGACATGTTGGCCCCGGTGCCGGCGCTGAAGGCGCCGCGGCGGGCCTCGCCGATCATCTTGGCGGCCGCGCGGATCGCTTCCGGATCGAGCCCGGCCCGCTCGCCGGCCCGCTCGCAGGTGAAGGGGGCCACGGCCGCGCGCAGGGCGGCAAGGCCGGTGGCCTCCGCGGCCACGAAGCCGCCGTCGAAACGGCCGGTCTCGATCAGTTCGCGGGCGATCGCGGCCAGGACCGGCGCGTCCTCGCCGGGTCTCGCCTGCAGGTGGATGTCGGCCTGTTCGGCGCAGTCGGTGCGCCGCGGATCGATGACGACGAGCTTCATGCCGCGCTGGCGGGCGCGGTGCAGCTGGCGGGCCGGGTTCATGCCGAGGCCGCCGTTCATCGACACGATCGGATTGGTCCCGACCAGGGTCAGCACGTCCCAGTGCTCGATCGTCGGCGTCCCGGCCAGCCAAGGGCCGTGCAGCATCAGCGACACCGCCTTGCCCGGCTGGTCGATGGTGACGCTGGTGAACTTCATCGGCGAGCCGAGGGCGTCCAGGAAGGCGTTGGCGAACGCCGAACTGGCGAAGTTGTTGTAGCCGTGGGTGCCTATGTAGAGGGCCACCGATCTCGGGCCATGGCGCGCGACGATGCCGTCGATGCGCTCGGCGAGCTCGGCGATCAGGTCCGCCGAGGCGATCGGGGCGTGGCTTCCGTCGGGCTGGCGCTTCAGCGATCGCAGCAGGCGCGAGGGGGCGTCGTGGTAGGCGGCCAGCTCGCGGCCCTTGATGCACGAGAAGCCGGCGTAGATCGGATTGTCCTTGTCGCCGTAGAGCTTGGCCGGCCGGCCGTCCTCCATCTCGACCACCAGGGCGCACTGGGCGTGGCAGGCGCGGCAGATGGTGTGCCGCATCTCGCGGTCGCCGCTCACGGCCTCGCCCTCGCGGCCCAGGCGATCGCGTTGGCGACGAGGCGGCGGTAGTGCGGATTGGCGTAGGTCTCTGGCCCGTCGCCGGGCTGGAGATAGACGAGGGGGCTCTTTCGCGCCGTCTTGGTCCAGCCGATCAGGTCGGATCCCGGCGGATGCTCCCAGCCCTCGTTCGAGAACATCCTGCCGGCCACGGCCTGGGCGGCGGAGTAGAAGCCGTCCCGGACGAAGGCGTGGTCGGCGCGCAGCAGCGGCTGGACCTCGTCCTGAAACACCTCGAACAGGTAGAGCTCGTCCTTCAGCGGGATGCGCTCGGGCAGGCCTTCCAGGATCGGGTGGCCCGGCGCCGCGGCGACGGCGTCGTAGGCGACCTCGTGGCGGTAGCCGGAATCGAGGCGCGGGGCGCCGCGCACCGTCGCGGGCTGGTAGAGGAACCGGCCGCCCAGCAGCTCGCCGTACTGCGGCCAGGCCGGCCAGCCGGCGATGGCGTGGTGCAGGGCGACGACGGGCACGCCGGCGTCCAGCATCGCCAGGAAGCCTCGCTTCACCGCCTCGTCCGGCGCCACGAACCGCGCGCCGCCCGGGCTGCGGAAGTCGATGCCCGGCATGTCGTAGAGCACCAGGGCGTCGAAGCCAGCCATGCCTTCAGGCGTCATCAGGCGCGCGGCGGCCGGCTGGTCGACGATGGCCGCCGCCACACCCGGCATCTCGTCGAAAATCGCGCCGAACGCCGAGCGGTCGAAGGGATGGCCCTTCACCGCCACAAGGACGTTCAGGGCCTCGCCGTAGCGCAGGATGGGCACGGTCTCACACGACCTTCAGCAGCTGCTTGCCGAAGTTCTCGCCCTGGAACAGGCGGGCCAGGGTGCGCGGCGCGTTCTCCAGGCCGTGCTGGACGTCCTCCTTGTAGCGGAGCCGGCCCTCGCGGATCCACGCGGCCATCCGGGCCCGCGCCCAGGGGTACTCGGCCATGTAGTCGAGGACGATGAAGCCCTCCATGTGGCCGCGCTTGAAGATCAGGTTGAAGTAGTTCTCCGGCCCGGCCGGCATGTCGCCTAGCTCGTAGCGCGAGATGCCGCCGCAGACGACGACACGGGCGTGCAGGGCGATCTCGCCCAGGAGGTCGTTGAAGATCTTGCCGCCGACGTTGTCCCAGAGGACGTCGATGCCGCCGGGGGCCAGCTCGCGCACCTGACGGCGCACGTCGCCGGCCTTGTAGTCGACCGCCGCGTCGAAGCCGACCTCGTCGACCAGCCACCGGCATTTGGCCTCGCCCCCGGCGACGCCGATCACCCGGCAGCCGGCCAGCTTGCCGATCTGGCCGACCACCGAGCCGGTCGCCCCGGCCGCGCCGGTGATGACCAGGGTGTCGCCCGGGAACGGCTTGCCGATCTTGTTGAGGCCGAAGAAGGCGGTCATGCCGGTGGTGCCGAGCACGCCGAGATTGGCCGTCAGCAGCTCGTCGTCGGCGACCTTGGTGAGGTCCTTCGCCGGCAGGGTGGCATAGTCCTGCCAGCCCAGCATGCCGGTGACCTTGTCGCCGACCTTCAGGCCGGGGGCGCTGGAGGCCAACACCTCGCCGACGCCCGAGCCGCGCATCACCTCGCCGATCTCGGTGGGGGCGACGTAGCCGCCGATGTTCTCCATCCAGCCCTTCTGGGCGGGATCGAACGAGAGGTAGAGCGTGCGCACCAGGGCTTCCCCCTCGCCCGGTTCACGGGGCGGGGTCTCGACCCACTTGAAGTCGTCGTCCGCCAGCGGGCGGCCGCGCGGGCGGCCGTTGATCAGCCACTGGCGGTTCATGTTCGAGGTCATGTCGGGGTCTCTTAGGGGCTAGAGCGGGCCGGCAGCGGCGAGCCAGCCGCCGTCCGCGAGAAGTTCCGAGCCGGTGACGAAGCTCGACTCGTCCGAGGCCAGGAAGAGGGCGCAGGTGGCCATCTCCTCGGCGCTGGCCATGCGGCCGATCGGCTGCATGCCGTCGAACATCGCCCGCATCGCCGCCGGATCGCCGCTGGCGTCGAAGGCGGCCTGGTTCATCGGCGTGTCGATCGTGCCCGGGTGCAGGGAGTTGCAGCGGATGTTGCGGTAGGTCCGGGCGCAGTGGACGGCCACCGACTTGGTCAGCAGCCGCACGCCGCCCTTCGACGCGGTGTAGGCGGCCGCCGAGGCGAGGCCGATGAAGCCGGTGATCGAGGAGACGTTGACGATCGAGCCGGACGGGCCGCCCGGGTTGGCCTTCATCGCCTTCACCCCGTGCTTGCAGCCCAGCATCACGCCGGTGAGGTTGATCCCGAGCACCTTGTTCCAGACCTCGAGGGTGGAGTCCTCGATCGTCTGGGGAATGAAGACGCCGGCGTTGTTCACCAGCACGTCCAGGCGGCCGTAGGCGCCCAGGGTCTCGGCGATCGCACGCTCCCACTGGGTCTCGTCGGAGACGTCGTGCGGCACGAACCGGCCGCCGACCTCGGCCGCCACCGCGCGGCCCTTGTCCTCCTGGACGTCGGTGACGACGACCCTCGCGCCCTCGCCGGCGAACGCGCGGGCGCAGGCCGCGCCGATGCCGGAGGCGCCGCCCGTCACGAGCGCGACCTTGTCCGCGAGCCGTCCGCTCATCCGAGCCTCCTCAAGGGGTCGGCGCCGTCCCAGCCGCGGGCGGCCTCGCGCATCATGGCGAAGAAGCCGAGGCCTCCCGGCGCGGGCTTCAGGATCTCGACCAGCGAGCCCGGTCCGCCGCCGGGATCGGCGTAGATCACCTCGCCGCCGCCGGGCACCAGGCCCTCCTGCAGCACCTCGGCGCCGGCGGCCGCGCACACCGAGCGCGCGTGGGCCATGTCGTCGACCAGGATGCAGACGTGGTGCAGGCCCTCGCGGCCCTCGTCGCGCCAGGTCTTGTAGATCGACGGCGCATCGTTGTGCTGGCGGATCAGCTCGATCTGGATGTCGCCCCAGTAGCCGAGGGCCATGGAGAAATCGATCTGGGCCGGCGCGCCGCGGTACTTCACCGCCTCGAGCTGGACGTGGTCGAGGGCGAAGAACGGCCCCGCGCCCATCACCCGGGTCCAGTGGTCGAGCGCGGCGTCGAAGTCGGCCGGCACGAAGGCCAGCTGCATCACCTCGCCGAGGCCGGCGATCTTGCCCGTGCTCATGCCGCGGTCTCCGGCAGCGGCATGCCGATGGCGCTGGCGATGGTGCGGTGCTGGTTCTGCAGCGCCAGCTCCTGGCGCCCGTACACGACCGTCGAGCCCTTCGGCAGGGCGGCGAGGTTCCGCCAGCCCTCGGCGGCGACCACATAGTCCTCGGTCGTCACCACGTGGGCGGTGGCGTCGAAGGCGTCCTCGACCTCCTTGCGGTACTCCTCGGAGTGGACGCCCTTGGGCGCGTAGATGGTCTTGTAGGTGATCGTCTCGCCGGGGGTCTCGCCCGGGAAGTGGCGGAAGGTGGTGTAGTAGCCCTTGCCCGGCGACACGCTGCCGGCGAACAGGATGGTGTTGGGGAAGATGTAATGGATGCCGCCCAGCTGGTGGTCCACGCCCCACCGTTCCTCGGGCCGGTCCAGCCATTCTTCCATCTGGCGTGAGACGAACAGCACCCGGTGGTGCGGCCCGAAGCGGTCGTAGATGGTGATGTCGTTGCGGAAGTGCGGCGCCAGGGTCTGCTTGTGCAGGGCGGCGAAGTGGTAGCCCTCGCCATAGGTGTCGAGGGCGTACTTCCAGTTGGCCTTGACCGGCAGCTGGCCGGTCTTGACCCGCTCGGCCTTGTCCAGCTGCAGCAGCTCCAGCTGGGGCGCGAAGTCGCCGAGGTGGGCGTCGATGTCCATGGTCGAGCCGGGCGTCGCCTGGACGAACACCAGGCCCAGCCGCTCGGCCGCCGGCACGGAGACCAGGTGGTCGCGCTCGGCCAGGGCGTCGCAGAAGCGCTCGGCCTCGGGCGCCGCCGCCAGCTTGCCGTCGTTGGCGTAGGACCAGCCGTGGAACCAGCAGGTGAAGAGCCTGGCCTTGCCCTCGCTCTCGCGCACCAGGCGCGCGCCGCGGTGGGTGCAGACGTTGAGGAACGCGCGCACTTCGCCGTCACGGCCACGCACGACCAGGATCGGCACGCCGGTCTCGTCGAAGGTGCGATAGGAGCCCGGCTCCTTGATGTCGTTCGACAGGCACACCACCAGGGGCGTCTCGCGGAACAGCTTCTGCCGCTCGGCGGCGTGGCGCGCCGGGTCCAGGTAGACCGAGACGTCGTTGCGCATCGGTCCTTCAGCCAGGTCGCTGCCGCCGTTGCGGATGTGCTCGACGATCCGCCGGCCAAGGCCAAGCCGCGTCTCGTGCAGGCGCTGCTCGAAGGTGTCGGTCATGGCGTCCTCCTTTGAAGGGACGGTGAGCCTATCGATCGGTCATGCGGCGAGGACCGCCCGCGCCGCCGCCTCGATGCGGCGGGGGTTGGGCAGGAACTCGTCTTCCAGGTTCGGCGCGAACGGCACCGGGGTGTGCGGGCAGGTGACGGCCTTGATCGGGGCCTTCAGGAACGAGAAGCCCTTGTCGGCGACGAGGCCGGCGATGTCCGAGGCCATCGAGCAGCGCGGCGGGCTTTCGTCGACGACGACGAGGCGCCCGGTCTTCTCGACGCTCTCAAGGATCGCCTCCTCGTCCAGCGGCGAGGTGGTGCGCGGGTCGATGACCTCGGCCGAGATCCCGTCCTTGGCCAGCGCCTCGGCGACGGCCAGGGCGCGCGGCACCATCGGGCCGAAGGCGACGAAGGTCAGGTCCTTGCCCTCGCGGGCGACGCGCGCCTCGCCGAAGGGGATGCGGTAGGCCTCGTCCGGCACCTCGCCCTCGGTGTCGTAGAGCACCTTGGACTCCATGAAGACCACCGGGTCGTCGTCGCGGATCGCCTGGATCATCAGGCCCTTGGCGTCATAGGCGTTGGACGGCATCACCACCTTCAGCCCGGGCACCATGGTGAAGAGCGGGTGCAGGGTCTGGCTGTGCTGCGCGCCGGCGCGGAAGCCCGCGCCGATCATGGTGCGGATGACCATCGGCGTCCTGGCCTTGCCCCCGAACATGTACCGGAACTTGGCGGCCTGGTTGTAGATCTGGTCGAAGCAGACGCCGACGAAGTCGACGAACATGATCTCGGCGACGGGGCGCATGCCGGTCACGGCCGCCCCCGAGGCGGCGCCGATGATGGCGCTCTCGCTGATCGGGGTGTCCAGCACCCGCTCGGGGCCGAACTCCTTGTAGAGGCCGCCGGTGACGCCGAAGACGCCGCCGACGCCGCCGGCCTCGCCTGAGGCGCCCTGGCCGCCGGCCACGTCCTCGCCCAGGATGATCACGTTCGGATCGCGGCGCATCTCCTGGCGCAGGGCCTCGTTGATCGCCTGTCTGTAGGACTTCCTGGGCATGTCAGTACCGGACGTAGACGTCGGCCTCGAGGGCCGAGAGGTCGGGCTGCGGGGCGGCGAGGCCGGCGTCGACCGCCTCGTCGATGAGGGAAAGGACGTCGGCCTCGATGGCGTCGAGCTCTGCGTCGGTCAGAAGGCCGGCCTCGGTGACGCCCTTGCGGAAGCGGGGCAGGGGGTCGTTGCCGCGGGCCTGGGCCAGTTCCTCCGGCGTGCGGTAGCCTTGCGGATCGCCGACGAAGTGGCCGAGGAAGCGCGAGCAGACCAGCTCCAGCGCGTAGGGGCCCTCGCCGGCGCGGGTGCGCTCCAGGGCTCGGCCCATGGCCTCGCGCACGGCGAAGAAGTCCGAGCCGTCGACGGTTTCGGCCGGCATGCCGAAGCTGTGGCAGCGCTCGGCGATGGACGGCGCGCCGACGGCGTAGCTCGCCGCGGTGTGCTCGCCGTAGCCGTTGTTCTCGAAGGCGAAGATCGCCGGCGCGCCCAGCACCACGGCCATGTTCAGGGCCTCGAAGGTCGTGCCCTGGTTGGAGGCGCCGTCGCCGGAAAAGGCCACCGCGACCTTGCCGGTCTTCCTCAGCTTCTGGGTCAGGGCCGCGCCCACGGCGATCGGCGGCGAGCCGCCGACGATGGCGTTGGCCCCCAGCATGCCCTTGGACATGTCGGCGATGTGCATCGAGCCGCCCTTGCCGCCGCACAGGCCGCCGGCCTTGCCCATGATCTCCAGCATCATGCCTTTGACGTCGCAGCCCTTGGCGATGCAGTGGCCGTGGCCGCGGTGGGTCGAGCCGATGTAGTCCTCGTCGGTGAGGTCGAAGCAGACCCCGACGCCGGACGCCTCCTGGCCGAGGTAGACGTGGGCGAAGCCCGGGATGTTGCCGAGGGCGAACTCCTTGTCGACGCGCTCCTCGAAGGCGCGGATGGTGAACATCCGCTCGTAGGCCCGTTTCAGATCCTCGCGGCTGAGCTGCATGGGTCGTTTCCTTTCAGTCCGCGCCGCGCCCGCCGTCCACCGTCAGCTCGGCGCCGGTGACGAAGGCGCTGTCGTCGCTGATCAGGTAGAGGATGGCGTCGGCCATGTGTTCGGGTCTGCCGACCATGCGCAGGGGCGTGTCGGCGGCGAAGGCGTCGGCGAGCGCCTGGCTGTCGCCGAACTGGCCGGTGATCATCTCGGTCCAGATGACGCCGGGATGCAGGGAGTTGACCCGCACCCTGGGCGTCATGGCCGCCCCTTCCAGCGCCGCTGCCTTGGTCATGCCCGTGATCGCGCCCTTGGTGGCGCAGTAGGCGGTGGCGTCGGGGTAGCCGACAAGCCCCATCAGCGACGAGACGTTGACGATGGCGCCGCCGCGCCCGGCCTCGGCGAAGGCGCGGAAGGCCTCGCGAACGCCCAGGAAGGTCCCCTCGACGTTGACGCGGCAGATGGCGTCGAAGTCGGCCTCGCTGGTCTCGGCCAGGGGCTTCACGAAGAACATGCCAGCGTTGTTGACGAGGGCGGCGAGGCCGCCGCGGGCCTTGGCCTCGGCCATCACGGCCGCCCAGCCGGCTTCGTCGGTGACGTCGTGCGGCATGAACAGGCCCCGGCCGCCCGCCGCCTTCACCTGGCGCTCGGTCTCGGCCCCGCCCTCGCGGTCGCGGCCGGTGGCGATGACGAAGGCGCCCTCCTGCGCCAGGCGCACGGCCGTGGCGCGGCCGATGCCCTTGGTGGCGCCGGTGACGACGACGACGCGGTCCTTCAGGCGCGCGCTCATCGGATCGTCCAGCCGCCGTCGACGACGATGTCGGCGCCGGTCATGAAGATGGAACGGTCGGACGCGAGGTAGACCGCCGCCTGGGCGACGTCGGCCGGCGCGACCGGTCGGCCGAGCGGGGTGTCGTCCGCATCGGCCAGGCCCGGCTGGATGGTGTTCACGCGGATGCCCTCAGGGCCCAGCTCCAGCGCCGCGGCCTTGGCCAGCAGGCGCACGCCGGCCATGGCGCCGGTCTCGGCGAGGCGGTGGTTCAGCCCGACGCGGCCAGCGACCGAGGCCACGAAGATCACGCTGCCGCCGCGCCCGCCGCGGCGCATGGCGGCGACGCCGTGCTTCAGCCCCAGGAAAGGCCCTTTGAGATTGGTGTCGTTCGCCGCCCGGAAGTCCGCGAGGGAGAGCCCGGCGGTCGGGACCGCCGCTGTCGCGGCCGGGCAGACGGCGAGCACGTCGAGCCGGCCGAACCGCGCCTCGGCGCTCTCGACCGCCTTCGCCCAGTCGTCGTCGCGGGCCTGGTCGGCGGCCACGAACAGGGCTTCGCCGCCCTCGGCTTCGATGGCCGAGGCGGCGGCGCGGCCGGCCTCGGCGTCCGGGCCCGTCAGGACGACGCGCGCGCCGGCCTTGGCCAGGGCGTGGGCGATCGCGCGTCCGGCGCCGTGGCTGGCGCCCGTGACGATCGCCGCCCGTCCAGACAATTCCGCTTCCTCAGCCACGCCACCCTCGATCACAGAAAAGAACTCGGCCGCCCCGGACGCGCCCGGGGCGGCCGGTGCGCCTTTAGAACTTCGCGCTCAGCTCCACGCCCCAGGTGCGCGGCGGGATGCCGGTGCCGAACGAGAACAGGCCCGCGACGGCGAGGGCGCCGGCCAGGTGCCGCTCGTCGAGCAGGTTGCGCCCGAAGACGGCGATGCGCACGTTGCGGTCGCCGATCGGATGCTCGAAGCCGAGGCTGGCGTCGATCAGGTTGCTCGCCACCGCATGACCGCGCGGGTCGTTGATCGGGGCGATGTAGGTGCAGTTGGTGGTCGGGCAGCCGGCGCCGGTGTAGACGCCCGTGCCCGGCGCCGGGGTGATCACCGTCTCGTGGGCGCCGATGTAGCGGTAGTCGGCCGAGAGGCTCACGGTCCCGAACGACACCGGCATGCGGTAGTCGAAGCCGACGTCGGCCGTGACCTTCGGCGCGCGCCGCAGCGTCAGGTTCGACATGTCGTCGTTCAGCGTCGGGTAGGTGGCGTCCACCTGCAGGAACCGGCCGTACTGGGCGTGCAGCAGGCCCAGCGAGGCGCGCAGGCTGAGCTCGCGCGTCGGCTGCGCCTGCAGCTCGAACTCGGCCCCGTAGATCCGCGCCTGGGCGGCGTTGGCGACCAGGGTCTCCTGGGCGTTGGCCCCGCCGCTGGTGACCGGGACGACGACCTCCTCCTGCTTGTCCTTGTACTCGGTGTCGAACACCGAGGCGTTCAGGACCAGGCGATGGTCCAGCCAGGAGGTCTTGGCCCCGGCCTCGTAGGCGTCGACCTTCTCCGGATTGTACGGCGTCGTCGACGAGATCGGCGTTGCAGAACGGCCGTTGAAGCCACCGGAGCGGAAGCCGCGCGAGTAGGATGCGTAGAGCATGACGTCCGAGGTCGGGCGCCAGTCGATCGAGGCGCGCGGCGTGAACTGGCCCCAGCTCGCCCCGGCGCTGGTCGCGAAGACCCCGGGGTAGCTGTTGTCGAGATGCTTTTCGTCGCGCGTGTAGCGGCCGCCGACGCTCAGGCGCCAGTTCGGGGCGAAGGTCCAGTCGACGTCGCCGAACACGGCGTACGAGCGCGAATTGTGCTCGACCTGCTGGCGGCCCTGCGCCGGCAGGCCGGCCGCCGCCTGCAGCAGCAGGCCGTAGTTGGTCGCCTGGTCGAGGCTATAGTGGCTGTCGAAGTAGTAGGCCCCGACCACGAAGTCCGCCGCGTCGGTGACCTTGCCCGAGAGCCGGAACTCCTGGCTGACCTGGTGGTAGATCTGGTCGCGCACGGTGTCGAAGAAGTCGATCGACACGGAGTCGAAGTCCTGGACCGCGTGCTCCTTGTTGCGCCGGTAGCCGGTGATCGAGGTCAGGGTCACCCCGCCGAGGCGCCAGTTGGCCTGGGCGGTGATGTCGTTCTCGTCGTTGTTCAGCACGCCGAGCTTGTTGCTGAAGGTGGTGTAGAGGTCCGCGCCCGTGCCGCGGTTGCACTCGCTGGCGGGCGGCTGGAAGGGCGGGCCGAGGTAGATCAGGGAGCCGCCGGGACCGAAGGGCAGCTGGGCGCAGATCAGGTCGGTGCTGGCCGACAGCGGCGCCTGGTCGTTGTGGCTGCGCTCGCGCGAGTGCTCGAGCGTGAGGTTCAGGTCGAAGTTGGACGTCGGCTGGATGAGGAAGGCGCCGCCGAAGCGCAGCACGTCCGAGCCCGGCGTGCGCTGGTTCAGCGTCACGTTCTGCATGTAGCCGTCGGACTTGCGCTCGCTGACGAACAGCTTGGTCGACAGCACGTCGCCGATCTTCGGCAGGTTCAGCACGCCCTTGTATTCCTGGCGCCCGTAGTCGCCGACGATGACGTCCACCTGGCCGCCGAACTCGCCGGTGGGGCGGGTGCGCTGCAGGCTGACGACGCCGCCGATGGTGTTGCGGCCGAAGAGGGTGCCCTGCGGGCCGCGCAGCACCTGGACCGAGGCCAGGTCGAAGGTGTCGGTCAGCTGGCCCGTGTTGGTGCCGATGTAGACGTCGTCGATGAGCACGCCCACGGCCGGGTCGAAGGACTTTTCGATGTCCTCGAAGCTGATGCCGCGGATCGAGATCGCGGCGGCCGAGGGGCCGGCGTTGACCGGGTCGATGACGAGGTCCGGCGCGCGGCCGGCCAGGTCGCGGATGTCGACCGCGGCGGCGTTCTTCAGCTGCGTCGGCGAGACCGCCGTGACCGACACCGGCGCGGTCTGCAGGTTCTCTTCGCGGCGACGGGCCGTGACGATGATGGTTTCGACCTCGACCCCGCCGCCGGCGGACGCAGCGGCGGTGTCGGACGTGGCCTCGGCGGCCATGGCCGGCGTGAACAGCCCCGCCAGCGCGACCGCGCCCAGCGAAGCCAGAATCGGGCGCGCAATGCGCCGGTTGGCTCGATAACCCATAGACGTCTCCCCCGTGCTCTGTGGACGGGGCGGGGGCTTCTGGCTTGCCCTCTCGCCCCACGGCGCGATGGGGGTGATCTTCGGGTTACCCTGAAAAAAGTCAAGCGTGCTTGTTATAAGCAAGATTATCTGTTTCTTTTCGACGCAACAGATCGGCTACGGTCGGGCAAGCTTGGCGGCGCACGCACGCCGGCGGTGGAAACGCAGTGGGGAGGGACGCGCAAAGCCATGCGTCTTAAGGGAAAAGTCGCCCTGATCAGCGGCGCGGCCAGCGGCATCGGCGCGGCATCCGCGCGGCGATTCGTCGAGGAGGGGGCCAAGGTCGTCCTGGGCGACATCCAGGTCGAGAAGGGCGAGGCGCTGGCGCGTGCCTTGGGGGAGGCGGCCTCGTTCGTCCGACTCGACGTGACCAGCGATGCCGACTGGGCGGGCGCGGTGAAGACGGCCCAGAGCCGCTTCGGCGCCCTGACGACGGTGGTCAACTCTGCCGGCGTGTCGATCCCCGCCAACATCGAGGAGGAGACCCTCGAGGGCTTCCGCCGCACCATCGGCATCAACCTCGACGGCGTCTTCCTGGGCTGCAAGCACGGCGTGGCGGCGCTGAAGGGCGGCAAGGGCGGCTCGATCGTCAACCTCGCCTCGACGCTCGGCGTGCGCGCCGGCGCCATCTTCCCGGCCTACGCCGCGTCGAAGGGCGGGGTGCGCCTTCTGACCCGCTCGGTGGCGCTGCACTGCGCCGAGCAGGGCTACGACATCCGCGTCAACGCCGTCCTGCCGGGCGCGATCCACACCGAGATGGTCGACGGCTACATCGCCGCCGGCGAGGCCGCGGGCGCGACCCGCGAACAGGTCATCGCCGGCTTCGCCCAGGTGCATCCGATGAAGCGGCTCGGCAGGCCCGGCGAGCCCGCCGAGGCGGTCGTGTTCCTGGCGTCGGACGAGTCGAGCTTCACCACCGGCGCGGACCTGCCCGTCGACGGCGGCTACCTGGCCTGAGGGAGACCACCATGGCCCACGACGACCACCCGGGCGCGCTCGACGTCCGCACCTGCCCGCTGGAGAAGATCAACGCCTTCGATCCGGAGCTGCTGCAGGACCCCTATCCGTACTTCGCGCGCCTCCGCTCGGAGGCGCCGGTCTACCGCGACCCGGTGACGGGGGTGGTGTCGGTGGCCACCTACGACCTCGTCATGGAGGTCAACCGCCAGCCGCTGGTGTTCTCCAACGACTTCTCGACCCAGCTGCGCTCGGGCTCGACTCAGGGGATCGACCAGGACGAGCTGGCCATCCTCTCCGAGGGCTGGCCGGTGGCGAACACCATGCTGACGGCCGACCCGCCGGCGCACACCCGCTACCGCAAGCTCTCTGCCAAGGCCTTCACCTACAAGCGCGTCGAGGGCATGGGCGACTATGTGGCGAAGGTCGCCAACGACCTGATCGACACCTTCGCCGGCGCCGGCCAGTGCGAGTTCAAGTCGGCCTTCGCCAACCACCTGCCGATGACGGTCATCGCCGACTGCCTGGGCGTGCCGCGCGCCGACATGGACCGCTTCCACCAGTGGTCGGACGCCTTCATCGTCCAGCTGGGCGGCGTCTCCGACAAGGCCGCCCGGCTCGATGCCGCGCGCAAGATCGTCGAGTTCCAGCGCTACTTCGTGGGCAAGATCGAGGAGAAGCGGGCCAATCCCACCGACGACATCATCTCCGACCTCGTCCACGCCGACCTCGCCGAGGAGGGCGACCCGCGCAAGATGGAGTACGGCGAGCTGCTGTCGATCCTGCAGCAGCTGCTGGTGGCCGGCAACGAGACCACGGCCCACTCCCTGACCGCCGGCCTCTACTACCTGATCTCCAACCCCGAGCAGCTGGCGCGGGTGAAGGCCGATCCGGAGCTGATCCCGGGCTTCGTCGAGGAGACGCTGCGGTTCCTCACGCCGACCAACAACATGTGGCGGGTGGCGACGCGCGACGCCGAGATCGGCGGCTTCCCGGTCAAGGCCGGCGAGATGATCCTGGTGCGCTACGGCTCGGCCAACCGCGACGAGAGCCACTTCCCGGGCGCGGACCGGTTCGACGTCACCCGCGAGAACGCGCGCAGCCATCTGGCCTTCGGCGCCGGCATCCACACCTGCATCGGCGCGCCCCTGGCCCGCAAGGAGATGATGACGGCCTTCCCGATCCTGCTGCAGCGGCTGAAGAACCTGCGCTTCCAGGAGGGGAAGAACACCTTCCGCTACAGCCCGAACATCCTGCTGCGCGGCGTCCTGGAACTGCACCTGGCGTTTGACTGACGGCGGGAGAGCCGCCCGATCCTCGCCTCGCCGTCACCGGGAGACCCGCCATGTCCAACAGCCAGATCGTCCTCGACTTCATCGCCGCCTGGGAGGCGCGCGACGTGGAGCGCATCGTCGGCATGATGACGGCGGACGCGCGCTACCTGAACGTCGGCCTGCCGGAGGCGGTGGGCCACGACCAGATCCGCGCCATGGTGACGCCGTTCCTGGGCGGGGCGAAGGCGGTGCGCTGGACGGTGCGGCACATCGCCGAGACGGCGGGCGGCGCCGTCCTGACCGAGCGTACGGACGACTTCGAGCTCGCCGACCGGATGCTCAGCATTCCGGTCATGGGCGTCTTCGAGCTGAAGGACGGCAAGATCGCCGCCTGGCGCGACTACTTCGACGTCCCCGCCTTCCAGGCCCAGATGGCCTGAGCGGGGAGCGCCGGCGGTCCTGCGCCTTCGGACAGAGGACCGGGTGACCTCTGGCGTCCCTTCTCCCCACGCGGGAGAAGGTGGCGGCGAAGCCGTCGGATGAGGGGGCTCCCCGGCGCTTGCCGTGAAGCGGACTCGCCCCAGGCCGGTCGAGTGTCCTTCTAAATCAATGGCTTCGGCAGCCTACGCTGGAGCCGACAGGCCGGGGAGCCCCCTCATCCGTCGCCTGCGGCGACACCTTCTCCCGCGTGGGGAGAAGGGCGCCCAGAGGTCGCCTTACTAGTCTGATCCAGCGCTCGAGAAGCCGACGGGCTCTATGCGCGATTGTCCTGCCGCATGTAGGGGGCCTTGTCGGCGAAGACGATCGTCTCGCTGAGCACAGTGTCGTCGAGCACGGCCTTGATCCCGGCGAAGCTCGGATGGGCCAGGAACGCCTTCAGGCCGCGGTCGAAATGGCCGAAGTCGTCCAGCTCCCAGAGGTCGATGACGGTGTTGAGCCGTCCCGTCCGCTGCACGAA
Source organism: Caulobacteraceae bacterium (assembly GCA_035549595.1). GTDB lineage: Bacteria > Pseudomonadota > Alphaproteobacteria > Caulobacterales > Caulobacteraceae > Acaudatibacter. The sequence goes on along the minus strand of DASZQQ010000475.1, from coordinate 17,252 downwards.
GGCGCCGGCCAGCTTCCAGCCCTGGGCCTCCAGGATCGGAACGGCCTCGCCCATCGCGCCCATGAACCTGGCCAGGCCCGCGGCCTTCACCTCCAGGGTGACGTGCAGATACGTCGACATCAGGCGAGCCCCGGTTCCTTGGCCCAGGCGAGGCCGCGGCGCAGCAGGTCGTAGAACACCGGCAGCTCCCACGAGCCGCGCTCGGGGACCGGATAGAACTCGATCATCGGCTGCATGTCGTAGTGGCCGCGGCAGTGGCCGAGGGTGAGGTACAGCACCGCCCCCTTGCCGACCGGGTGCAGGTAGAAGACCGGGTGTTTGGCCTTGGCCCACTTCGCCTCGACGAAGCCGGTGGCCTCGCCCTCGAACTCGGTCTCCAGCAGCACCTCGAGGTCGCCGTAGTATTCGGAGAGGTAGAGTTCGTCCGTGGCGTCGAAGGGCGTCACGCCCTTCACCAGCGGGTGCTCGGGCTTCGCCACGGTCACCTTGTAGGGGGCGATCGGCGGGTGGGCGATGAACATCGAGCCCAGGGTCTGCATGAAGTGCGGCGCCCAGCGCGGGCTGTCGACGAGGCCGTTCTGCAGGAAGCGCAGGATCGAGTTGGTGCCGTGCAGGGCGTACCAGCGCCCGCCGTTCTCGACGTAGCGCCTCAGAGCCTCCTGCTCGACGAGGCTCGGCGTCACGTCGCAGGTGTAGCTGACGAGGAAGTCCGCCGCCTCGATGGCGGCGAGGTTGGAATAGTCCTCGAACACCCGCACCCGCACGCGGTCGTCCTCGGCCAGCAGCTTCAGGAGCTCCAGGCGCGCGAAGTCGATGTCGTGGTACTTGCCGCCCGCGATCAGGACGGCGCTCAGCCGCCGCCGGCTTGCCTCGGCCATGGCTCCTCTCGCCTCAGAACTGGACGCGCTTGGTGACGCCGCCGTCGATGACGACGTTGGCCCCGGTCATGAACGGGCAGGCGGGCGAGGCCATGAAGGCGATCGCCTTGGCCACTTCCTCGCCGGTCCCCAGCCGGCCCATGGGCACGGCCTTGACCGTCTGGTCGTACAGCGGGCGCATGTGCGTCTTGATCTGGTCCCACGAGCCGCCGTCGATGAACACCGGCCCCGGCGAGACGGTGTTCACGCGGATGCCCTTGGGGGCCAGCTGCTGGCTGAGCGCCGAGGCGTAGTTGATCACCGCCGCCTTGACGGCGTTGTAGGCCTGCGGGCCGAAGAAGTCCTCCAGCGCCGCGGTCGAGGCCACGGCCACGATCGAGCCGGCCTTCGACTTCTCGAGATACGGCAGGGCGGCCTCGACGCCGCGGAAGGTCGCCATCAGGTCGAGGTTGAAGGTCGCCTTCCAGGTCGCCTCCGAGGCCGGGCCGCCGCCGGCCGAGGCGAAGGAGATGAAGATGTCGCAGCCGCCGAGCTGCTCGGCCGCGCGGCCGACCCAGGCGCGGTAGGCCTCGCCGTCGGCCATGTCGACCGCTTCGCCGTACGCCTTGACGCCCTTGGCCTTCAGCGAGGCCACGGTGGCGTCGACGCCCTCCTGTCCGCGCGCGCAGACCGCCACGTCGCACCCCTCGGCCGCCAGGGCCTCCGCCGTCGCGCGGCCGATGCCCTTGCTGGCGCCCGCCAGGATCGCCTTCAGCCCTTTGAGACCCAGGTCCATGGTCTTCTCCCGTCTGGCCACGCCGTCAGAAAAAGCCGGCGTGCTTGTTTTTTATCGATGCGACTATAGAGTCGGGATCGGCGGTTCGTCCATCGGAAACCGAGGGGCCGCCAGAGCGCGTTCCGCAAAAGTGGAACCCGGTTTTGCGATCAGAACGCGCTCGAACTTTTGATCTGGCGGGGAGGACGAGCGGATGCACCTGGACCTGGCGGCCGAGGACCTGGCCTTCCGGCAGGAGGTCCGCGACTTCCTGGAGCGCCGCTTCACGCCCGACCTGCGCGCGGCCGCGGCCCGCCAGGCCGGGGTCTTCGCCGAGCCGGAGCTGGCCGGCACCTGGCACCGGATCCTCTACGAGCAGGGCTGGATCGCGCCGGCCTGGCCCAGGGAATACGGCGGCCCCGGCTTCACCCCTGTTCAGCGCTACCTTTACGAGTCCGAGCTCGCCGAGGCGGGCGCCCCGGCGTTGCCGGCCATGGGGCTGCAGCTCTGCGGCCCGGTGCTGATGGGCTACGGCACGCCCGAGCAGAAGGCCTTCTTCCTGCCCCGCATCCTCTCGGGCGAACACTACTGGTGCCAGGGCTACTCCGAGCCCGGCTCCGGCTCGGACCTGGCCTCGCTGCAGTGCCGCGCCGAGCGCGACGGCGACCACTACGTCGTCAACGGGACCAAGATCTGGACCACCCACGCCCACGCGGCCAACTGGATGTTCCTGCTGGTGCGCACCGCCACGGAGGGCAAGCCCCAGGCCGGCATCACCTTCCTGCTGCTCGACATGGCCACCCCCGGCCTCTCGGTGCGCCCGATCATCACCATCGCCGGCGAGCACGAGGTCAACCAGTGCTTCTTCGACAACGTCCGCATCCCCGTCGCCAACCGGGTGGGCGAGGAGAACAAGGGCTGGACGGTGGCCAAGTACCTGCTGGAGTTCGAGCGCGGCGGCGGCTCCTACGCCTCGCGCCTGAAGGGGGCGATGCGCCAGGTGCGCGCGATCGCGAAGGCCGAGGGCGAGGTGTGGCGCGATCCGGACTTCCGCCGGCGCATGGCCGAACTGGAGTGTCAGATCGCCGCGGTCGACGTCACCGAGCGGCGGGTCGTCTCGGCGCTTTCGACCGGGGGCGCGGCCGGCGACTCGATCGCTTCGATGCTGAAGCTGAAGGGCACGGAGACCATGCAGCTGGTGACCGAACTGGCGGTCGAGGCCTTGGGCATCTACGCCTTTCCCGATCAGCGTTCGGCGCTGGGCGCGGGGGCCAACGAGCCGCCGGTGGGCGCCGAACATGCAGCCACGCCCACGGCCCGCTATTTCAACACGCGCGCGAACACCATCTACGGCGGTTCCAGCGAGGTGCAGCGGAACATCCTGGCCAGGGCGGCGCTGGGGCTGTAACCCGGTCGCTGTTGGAAACCGTCTGACGAGTCGGTATTTCAGCGCGCCGGTCGTGATCAGGGGGCTGCGGCGGGCGCATCAATTCGGGGATTTTCCAACGGCGCGGCCGGGCCGGGCGACGCGCCAGGAGTGAAAGAATGGACGACAGTTTGGCGGAGCTCGAGCCGGAGGGGCTCGCAACCGCCGGCCAGGGATGGCAGCAGCGCAAGAGTATCCAGACGCGCATCGCCATCCTGGAAGCGGCGATCGACTGCCTGGAAAAGCACGGCTACGCCCGCACCACGACGCAGATGATCGCCCAGACGGCCGAGATCTCGCGCGGCGCCATGCTGCACCACTACGCGACCAAGCAGGAGCTGATCGCGGCGGTCATCGACTACACCTTCTTCAAGCGCATGGAGCAGTTCACCCAGCGCATCGACGCCCTCAGCGAAGACGCCCGCGTGCGCGAACACGCCGGCATCGAGCTCTACTGGCAAAGCGTGCTCAGCCGCGAGTTCGCCGCCTACCTCGAACTGTCGGTCGCCGCGCGCACCGACGACGAGCTGCGCGAGATCTTCCTGCCCAAGGCGCACCGCTTCGTGCGCGTCGAGCGTGAGAAGGTGCTCGCCTCGTTTCCCGAGTGGCAGGACAAGCTCGACCTCTACGAGCTCTCCATGGACTTCTGCATCGCGGCCATGGAGGGCCTGCTGCTCAACAAGGACGTCTGGGACGACGAACGCCGCCGCGCCCTCCTGCGCGCCCTGATCTCCCAGACCATCCTCGCGCTCCGCGACGGCCGCCTCCCGGCGCCGGTGCTGAAGGACTAGGGTCGGACATCCGGCGCGACCCATTGCGGCCTGAAATCACCAGTCCTCAATTCTCGCAACGCCGTCCAGGTAGTCCGTCTGGGTGATAAGCTCCGTCGCCTCCCAAACGACGACAAGGGCCGGGTCGGGCGACGTCGGAGCCGGGTCTTCGGTATGGAGGCACAGGAACGCCTGCCCGTCGAAGCCATAGGTTACGGACCGGCAGCTGAGGATCGACCGCACGAGGAAGAACATCGGTGATGGTCGCGGGTTGGGGTTACCCATGTTCAACAGGGCCGCGCGCACCTCCTCGTCTGAAGCGAAGCGGCTTACGCGATAGCGCCCGAACGCTTCCTGGCCGGCCTCGAGGGGTGGGTATGGAGGCACGAGGTCGGGGGTCGGATCCGGCCACGGTCGGTTCAGCACGGTCAGACCGATCAACGCCCTGAAGCCATCGACGCCCAAGTGGCGCCAGACGAGATTCGCGATCGGCTCGATGGCGGCGCTCGTCACCGCCTCGATCGCAGCCTCGCTCATCGTCTCCGGGTCGCAGTTCGGACCGACATAGTAGAGCTTCATGCGGCCTCGCTACTATCTCCCATCGTTTGCCTCCACAAACCGCCTCATTTCGATTTTGGCCTTCGTCAGAAGCGCCGTGCTGTCTGCATCTGATCCGGGGCGCGCAATCCATTGATAGGCAAACAAGTAGCCGTGCATGAACGTCTGAACTTGGACGGTATTCGCGGTAATGGATTCGGCGCCCACTTGTTCGGTCATCAAAGCCTTGCTGTAAATGCCGTATTCGTCAAATCCTATTGGCGCAGGAATTCCCGAAATTGATACCGGATTCCCGAGTGCATTGCCTATGGAGTTGGCCGTATTGGCCATTATTGAATTCTCTTTCTCTTTGTATTGGGCAAGCACGTTGGCATAAACACGGCGAATGAGTTCTTGCCGACTGAGGGGCGACCGAGCTTGTAGCGGCTGGTAGGCGATGAATGCCCACATCAACCCCCCTGGCTTCGACATTTCTGAGACGCAGGGCATCGTGAATGCGCCCAGTTCAAAGTGGCTCGCAGTCATCAGCGCGGACAACTTCTGCGTCAGCGGACCGTTCGAGGGCTGAACGCACGTCCCGGCGGGAACCGGAAACACAAAAGCCTTGCCGTCTACGTTGAACCGGACATCGCTCGCCGCAGCCGGCGACGGCTCGCTTCTCGTGGGGGCGGCGCCAGCAAAAAGGCTGAAGGACGCGAAAGTGGTGATGGCGACCGCAATTGCGGCGCTGTTCGACTTCAATCCCAACGTGCTGCCCCCTGACGACGGATGACGTTATATCGCAACTAGGAATTGCGGCGCGAGATGAATTGGCTGGCCGGCGGCCGATGTCGGGTGGGGCTAGGCCGAACGTCCGCTTGTCGCGTGTGCCCGAGCAGTGACAATCGACCCAAAGTGGATGCTCCAACCCGTTGCGGACGTTGACGGCAACCTTGAGAATAGTCGAGGGGGCCGCACCCTGATAGAAATCAACCTTGATGGGGCCATACTTGATCATCGCGGCATTGGTGTTCGGTCGACCCGACCCTGGGGCGCAGGACGCCGCGCCGCCTGCCAACGTCGCGAGCTCAGAGGACGTCGTCTTTGGCAATGGCGGGTGGGATCTCAGCCAAGTCGAGGTCGGCGAACTGGTGAAGAGGGCGGCTCGCGGCGATGGCGGAGCCGCCTTCCGGCTGTCGCTCTACTGGAGGATCTGCCACGGCAATCATGCCCGAGAGCTTTACTGGCTCAACGTTGGCGCCAGGAACGGCAATGCCTCCGCTGAGTACAACCTCGGATTCGACCTCGCGCGGTCTGGCGACGCGGCACAAGAGGCGCGTGCGATCCATTGGTTGAAGAAGGCAAAGGCTGCAGGGGTGGAGCAGGCTGGCGAACTGCTTCGTGAGCTGGAGCGAGAGGCGACCGAGGTCCGCATCACTCCGCGCCGCTGACCGCTTACGACCTTTAGCGGACCTAAGGACATGCCCCGTCACCGCGCACACGCTCCTCGCGACTATCGCCGACGGCCGCAGTGTCGCTGAAGGCGGTCAGGGAGAGCGACTTCGACGCATCGAATGGCGGCTTGAGTGCCATGCTCGCGAGCAGGCGGTCACGCTGGTTCGGAGTGGGTGCGGAGATCTCGACGCGTTCCGGCAAGGCCTCATCGGACCGGCAGAACAAGAGCGTTGTCTTGGCCGATCCAGGGTTGCTGCGGTCGATGCGCCGGTACGTCATGCACTTCGCTCCGATACAGACCTGTGGAGCGTGAGCCCAATCGCCGTAAGGAATGTTGTCAGACGACAACCAGATCGCCACCTCGCCCGTGGGGGATTTGAATGTGGCGACCCTCGCAATGCTGTTGTCTGTAACGCTGATATTCAGCTGACCCCAGGGGAGACAGATCGCAGCGACAGCGAGCAGGCAGGGCATTGCGCCTCCGAAGCAGGGCGTGTTGGAAGAATACGTCGCGATTGTCTGCCACGCACCCCGTACCGACGATCGGGAGAGCTCGGCGTAGTCGAAGGTCTGGATCCTGGCGCGTGGTCGCCCGGGGCCGATTCGGGGCGCAGCGCGATGTCGGGGTTCGAACCATCGCAGACCTAGTGGCCGTCCGCTGAAAGGTCCGACGTAGTGCGACCGGGTAGCGGCCCGAAGCGCGCGATGACCCCTTCCATGATGGAAGCGATCTCGTTGTTCGGGTGGTCTCCGCAGAACCCGCCCAGCCGCGTAGTCTTGCCGTTCAGGCGGCGTTCCGTGAGGTATCCGGGGCCGTCGGTGCAGATGACCAGGGGGCCCGCCGCCTCGGGATCGCCACGGCCAAGCAGCTCGTCGATCCTTGCCACCAAGCGCGCATAGTTGGCGTCCGACGCCGCCAAGCGAAGCCACCCAATCCTCCTCCATCCCAAGGAAGGATGGCCATCGAAGAAGAGCGCCTCTCCCTGCGCGCCCTTCGGTGTCTTGTGCAGTTCGACGATCCACCCGAGGCCGCCCAGCGCCGGCGACGAGCTGAAACGCACAGCGTCGTCAGAGATGGCGGCGAGCGATCGGGCGTGTGAGGCGCCCAGTACGTCCGTGGAGGCGCCGCTGAAGGCGCCGGAGCCCGAGGCCGCATGCGCCGCGGAGGTCAACACGGCGATACCGATCAGAAGTGCAAGGCAACGGCGCATTGCCAAATAGTTGCACGCGCAGACGCCCGAAGACCACCACCTTGTCCCGACGTTCGCGCAGGCTACGTGGCGCTTGCCAATCGAAGGTCTGCAGCCTGGCGCGCCGCGCGCGACCTCTAGCAGTCATTCGCCGGAGACGTCATTGCGCGACGCTCAGCGATGAGGAGCCGCGTTCGTTGAGCCGGTGACAGGAGGTCGCGAACTGGAGCCAGGCAGCAGACGTAGTCGGCCCACCTGCCGTCGCTCCAGCAGCCTGCTGCAAGGGAGAGAGCCTGCCTGAGCCTGAGTTCGGACAACTGTTCAGCACTGAGAGCAGCTTGCGCTTCCATCCGTTTCGCGAGCCAATCGGACGCGGCGAAGTCGGCCATCTGCTTCTCTTCGTCGGCCGTGACGCCGGTCCACGACGTTGTCGGGCCCGTGTGAAGCGCAATGCCGTACTCAGAAGCGGCGGCGGCCAGAACCTGCTCGAACCATCGCACCAGCGTCCACTCGATACGGGCCGGGCTCGCGAGCGCCCCCCTGGAGGCGTCCCATGTCACCCCCATCGCCGCGCGGTGGATCTGCTCGAACCTGGTCTTCGCCGGGCGGACGAACAGCCGCCCGCCATCGGCGACCACCTCCAGGATCAGCTCGGGCTGCATCAGACGAGTGGTGTCTGCCAATGGGTAGGCCGTGAAGAGCGGCTTCCCGCCCTAAGCGAACGTTTGGTCGACTGGTTTGGCCCTCGCGCCATAAACGAGCTTCACCAGTACGTCAGCAAAGATAATCAACAGCGATCCGATTAGAAATCTGAAAACAAAAGTATCGATGTCGACTTGTATGGGCAGCGCAGACCCTGTGGGCAGCCGAAGCATCTTCACCAAGACGTAATACACGTCAGTCAGCGACTCCAATATCTTCCAGCCGCCAGCAATGCGGATTGCCAGTCCAAAACCCTCTCTTCCCGTCATAAGCCCCTCTCGATTGGATGGCTCTAAACCTAGCCGTGTTGCAGCCCTTGTCCACCCGAGGACGCCTCGACCAATGTCCGCTCGCCGGGACGCCTTTGGCTGAGATCGACCCGATGCGGACTTCGCCCGCCTAGCGCAGTCTGAAGGCGCTCTCGACTCCCGCCAAAGTCAGGACGGCGTCCGCATCGTTCGCCTCTAGCAAAGCCAAATCGCTTTGCTGGCGAAGCAGTTCGGTCCGTACCACAGGGTGCTCCAACAGCCGGAGCTCGGTTTCGGGACGGTGGTTCCCGACCGCAGCCCATAACAGGGCCGCTCTCCACCCGAGCCGGGAGTCCTGAAGACTGCTTTGGGGGATCCTTCGCCGAAGGTCCGCATCCGGGTGAAGGCCGCCGGGCCCGCTCTCGACCCGCCGCCGACGTTCATCCAAACCGCTTTAGCGTCCTCCAATCAGGCCGTGCGCAAAGCCTTTCCCCAAGGAACAATGGGTCAGTGCGTCCAAAGTGAAGAGTAGCCTCTACTTCGAAGTCGCCCTCATCCTGGAACAGTACGACGCGGTCGCCCTCGCGCAGGCCGAGCTTCTCAGCAACGTCGCTGAGTGGGACGTCGTCTACGTAGAGAAGCCAATATAAGTCGTCCGCCGTGAAGTCGTTAAAATCACAATAGACCTTGGTCATCGCCGCCATCATGGTGCCGTAACCGGTGACGCACAAGCTTCCAGGTCGTCCAGGGTGGGGCCGCTTCGGCGTGATGATCCACGTCCGCTTGCGCCCTCGCGGCCCCACTCCCCATCCCCGTCATCCTGGACAAGGCGATGGAGTCAGCAATCCGTCGCCCTCAGATCGCCAGTCCAGGATCCCCCTCCAGCACCTGCTGGACGAGCCGCGGCCGCTCGCCTCGCGCCCACAGCTTGGCCGTGTGGACGACGCGGTAGCGCAGGTCGCCGCCGTCCGGGCGGGGGCTGCAGGTGATCGGGCGGGGGATGCAGACGAACTCGGTGCGCATCTCGTCGGCGCTCAGGCGCACCGTGGCGTAGCCGTGGCCGCCGAGGTCGACGAACTCGAGGTGCGGCGAGAGGTCGGGGTTCGAGAGGGCGCGGGCGCGGGCCGCATCGAAGCTCCTGGCGTATTCGAGGCACGCGCGCACCCCGTGCCTCAGCAGCATGTTGAAGGTCGGGTCGGGCCTCTCGGCGCCGGGCCTGTCCGCGAGGAACAGGGGCCGCAGGGGATGGTCCTTGGGGAGCCGGTGTTCGTAGGACTCCAGCGCGCCCGGACTGATGAGCGAGCCCCCGACGAAGCTCAGGCCCACCGGCTCGAACCTGCCCGGCGGCAGTTGCGACGTGGCGTAGCCGGCCCAGAAGCTGTGGCGGTCGCCCGAGACGATGGCGAAGCCGGTGATACCGGCGTCGCGCACGAGGTCGTAGATCTCCGCCCGCTCCTGGTAGGCGCTGCCGTAGTCGCCGGCGCCCAGCATCGCGTAGCCGCCCGGCCAGGGCGGCGCCATGCCCGCCGGCAGGTTCTGGGGATCCCCGCGCCAGTCGGGCGCGCCCTCGGAATTGCCCCAGATCTTCCAGGTGGCGGCGGACGCCCGCAGCCGGGCCTTGAACCAGGCCTTCTGCTCGGCCCCGAGGATCGTCTGCGGCGGCGCGTCCTTCTGCGGGTTGGGCACGGTGACGCCGTTGTAGGTCAGTTCCGCGGGGGGCCGGCCGCCATCGAAGGCGCGGCCGCCGTCGAGCACCCGCGCCGCATCCTCCTGGAACATGCCGATGAACTCGGGCGGGGTCAGCTTGTCGAGCTCGGGATGGTCGAACGGATCGCGGCTGCGGTAGCTGTGCTGGTCGGTGATCAGCAGCTCCAGGTGCCGCCCCCAGCGCAAGGCGCGGTAGCCGATCAGGCTCATGATCGCGGCGCGGTTGTTCGGCTCGTCGCCCAGGCCGTTCTCGTCCCAGCGCTCGATCGCGACGTCCTTGACGGCGGGGGGATCGAAGGTCTCCAGGCCGGCGCCCCCCGCCTTGCGGCAGCGTGACGGCAGGTATTCCCACCACGCCTGGTTGGCGGCGACCTTCAGGGTTTGGCCCGGCCGCCCGCCGTCGCCGGGCTTCAGGATCGACTGCCAGCCCTGCCAGGAGAACTCGTGATTGTCCCAGATGGCCACGAACGGCCAGCGCGCGCGGGCGTCCTTCAGGTCCGGATCGGCCAGGTAGCCGCGATAGACGGCGCGGTAGCCGTCGAGGGTCAGCGGATAGTGCAGCTTGCCGGTCTTGCCGCCGTCGGGCAGGCGCGCCACCTCGTAGATCGTGCGGTCGTAGCGGGTGGGAAGCTCCTCGGGATACTCCACCACCTCGTAGATGAAGTCGCCCAGGTGCAGGACGAAGCCCAGCTGGTCCTCCGGCTTCGCCCGCTCGTCCTCGAAGATCATCCGGCGGTAGGCGTTGAGCTTGCCCTCGTTGACGTCCTGGCAGCTGACGAAGGCGAAGGTCACCGGGCGCGGATCGTCGTCGAGCGGCGCGGTGATCGTGCGCCCGATGCGGCTGCCGTTCCCCTCGTCGTCGACGAAGCGGTACCAGTAGACCTGCGCCGGCTTCAGGCCCCCGACGAGAACGCGCGTCGTCCAGTCCGCCGCCGCCGAGACCGGCGTCCTGGCGCGCGCCACCACGCGGGCGAAGGCCTGGTCCTCGGCGACCTCCACGGAGAGCCTATGCCGCGCGCCGGCCGCGAACGGACGCCGGGTCCAGAGGATCACGCTGTGCGCGTCGGGATCGCCGGAGGCGACCCCCTCGGGGTAGAGGTCCTCGCGTTCGCGCCACACCAGGCGCGAGGCGCGCGCGCGGCCGCCCCAGGTCAGCGCCGCCCCCATCGCCGCCGCCGTCCGCAGGAATTCCCGGCGCTCGTTCCTCATGGGGACCTCCCTGGCTTCCCGTCCGGTCACGCCACTCTTCACCCGATCGGCGTGGAGCGGAAGCTCAACCTGGAGTCCTGGTCTCGAGACCGGACCCTGGGACGGGCTGCGCCCCGCGCGGCCGATGCGGTAAGGTGAGGCGGTCACTGACGCAGGAGTACGCCCGTGGGGCCCATCGATGACCGTCTCGCCGCCGCCGCCTTCCGGCGCCTGGTCGACCACCTGCAGATGCGCACCGACGCGCAGAACGTCGACCTGATGGGGCTGGCGGGCTTCTGCCGCAACTGCCTCGGCGACTGGCTCAGCGAAGCCTCGGACGGCGCCCTCGACCGCGCGGCCGCCCGCGAGCTCGTCTACGGCATGCCGCAGGCGCAGTGGAAGGCGATGCACCAGGGCGAGGCGACGCCCGAGCAGCTGGCCCGCATGGAAGCCAGCCTCGCCCTCAACGAGCGCCTGCGCGTCGAGCGTGGCCGCGGCTGACGGCAACGGATTTCAGCTAAACTTTTTACGTCATCCCGGCCAAGCGCTCGCAGAGCGCGCGAGCCGGGACCCAGCACCCTTGTCCCTGATGACGGCGCCGATCGAAGCCGTGGCCGCAAGCGCGTCCGGTAGGCTCCCTCTGTTCTGCACGCTGTAGCGTCAGCTTGCGTCGAGGGCGGGGGTGCTGGGAAATGGGGACACACACTCGTCTCGTAAGCGAGCAGTTTCATCCCGTACGCCGGGGTGCGAGTGTGTGTCCCCATTTCCCCCCGCGACCTATCCCAGCGCCTCCAGCAGCAGGGCGTTGACCGCGGCGGCCTGTTCCAGGTGCGGCATGTGGCCGGCGTTTTCGATCCAGGCGACGCGCAGCTGGCGGGGGAGGGCGGCTTCGTCCGGGGCGCCGACGATGCGGTCGGCTTCGGAGGCGATCACCAGGGTCTGCGGCAGGCGGTCGAGGTCGGCCGCGAGGGCGCGCGCGTCGTCGCCCGCGGCCATGCGATCGCGCAGCGCCGCCAGGGCCTCGTCGGCGCCGTCGGTGCGTTTGAACTTCAGCATGTCCTCGACCATGTCGCGGCTGACCGCCGAGGGGTCGGCGAACAGCTGCTCCAGCCAGGGCTTCAGGTCCTTGGCGCGCTGCGCCTCGGCGACGCCGGTCAGGAAATCCTGCGAGAGGCGCGTGCCCGGCAGGTAGGCCGGGCAGATCAGGGCGAGGGTGCGCACGAGGTCGGGCCGGTCGGCCGCCAGCCGCGCGGCGACCGCCCCGCCCAGGGAGTGGCCGACGAGGTGCGCCGGCCCGACGCCGGCCGCCTCCAGCGCGGCGGCCACGGTCCCGGCCAGCGTCGCCAGGGAAGCGTCGCCCACGTCCTTCGACGACCCGCCGTGGCCCGGCAGGTCCAGCGCGATCACCGGACCCCGCGCGGCCAGGGCCTCGATGTTGAACAGCCAGTTGTTGAGGTCGCCGCTGAAGCCGTGCAGCAGCACCACGGGCTCGCCGTCCTCGCCGCCGGCGCGGCCCAGCCGCACCGTGCGTCCCTCGGCCTCGACCGTGGAGAGGGCGAAGGCGCCGCCGTCCTCGTCCGCCGCCTCGGGGACGAAGCTGGCCTGGAAGTCGGCGATGAAGGCGTCGACCTCGGCGTCGCTGGCGTCGGCCTCGGCGAGCACGGCGATCAGGGCGCCGACCGGCAGGGTCTCGCCCGGCTGGGCCACGATCCGACGCAGGGTCCCCGACGTCGGGCTCTCGTAGACGTTGTTGATCTTGGACGTCTCGATGTCGACCAGGTCGTCGCCCTCGGCGACGCGGTCGCCCTCGCGTTTCCACCAGTCGACGATGGCGCCCTCCTGCATGGAAAGGCCCCACTTGGGCATGCGGATGGGCGTCACGGTCGCCATGATCGGACTCTCTTCAGGAACGAAAGGGTAGGGGCCCGCGGCCCGGCCGTCAGCCGAACCGGGCCAGGTACTTGTCGAGCGTGCGGTGGAAGTGGCGGATGCGGATCTCCTGGTAGTCGCCCAGGTGCACCGCATTGTTCTTCGACGCCTTCAGGCCGTCCTGAACGTAGGGCAGGTTGGCCATGTCCTGTTCGAACACGCTGGCCAGCGCCGCGCCGAGTTCGGTGGCGGCGGTCCACGGCTCGTCCTCGCCCAGGAGGTGCATCACCGGCGCGCGCGGCTTCGGCTGGCCGGGCGGGACGCGCGTCAGCAGCCGCACCTCCATCAGGGTCGAGTCCTGGTCCGGCCAGGGCCGCCAGCGGTAGACGATGTTGGGCATGAAGCCGCCCCACGGGGCGAAATTCGGGAACACGTTGTAGGTGAAGGCGTCCAGAAGCTCGGCGTCGGTGGCGTGGCTGTGGTCGTGGCCGAACATCTGGGTGAAGCGCTCGCGGTTCACCGCCGCCATCGCCGCCCGGGCCGACTGACCCTCAGGCACGGTGACCTTCAGGTCCGAGCCGCCGGCGCGGCCGTTGTATTTCAGGAACTCGTCGACGATCCACTGCTCCGAGCGGCCGTCGCCGCGCAGGTGCGGCGAGAGCACGGCGAACGGCGTCAGGGCCACGTTCACGTGGTCGCCGTAGACGTTGTAGCGGGTGTTGGCGTCGCCGGTGAACGGCAGGATCTGCGGGTGGGTGACGACCGAGTGCCAGGCCTCCATGAAGGCCTCGGCGGTCGCCTTCCAGTTGGCGTGGATGACCTTGCCGACCCACACCGAGGTCACGCAGTCCTCGTGCTTCCAGCGTTTGAAGTGCTCGGGCAGGGGGGCGAGGTACTCCTCCAGCGTCGGGCCGCCCTCGGCCTCCTTGAGGAAGATGTAGCCGCCCCAGCGGCCGACCTGGGCCTCCGGCAGCTGCATGTTCTCGTCGTTGAGGTGGCCGAAGTCCCAGCGGCAGGGGATCTCCTTCAGGGATCCGTCCGTGTTCCAGGTGAAGCCGTGGAACGGGCACTTGAAGTCCTTCGACCAGCCGGATTCCAGCCGAAGCTTGCGGCCCCGGTGCAGGCAGACGTTGTGGAAGGCGCGGACCTGGCCGTCGGCCTGGCGGGTGACGAGGTACGAGCGGCCGGCGTTCTCGTAGACGACCACGTCGCCGGCGTCGGGCATCTCCTCCTCGCGGGCGGCGAACTGCCAGACGTTGGGCCACATCGCGGTGACTTCGCGCCGGAAGAAGTCGGGGCTGGTGTAGCGGTCGGCGGCGAGGGGCTCGGAGCCCATGTACTCGTAGGACTCGTCCTTCAGGAACTGCGGCGGGTCGACCGTGTCGGTCCGCATCAGGTCGTCCCAGTTCTCGCCCGGGCAGCGCGCCTGGCCGCCGCTGATCGGCCTGTTGTCGTCCGCCATCGTCCTCAAGCTCCTCGCCCTGGTTTTTCTTCGACCCTAGCAGGGGGTCAAAAAACAAACAAGCTATCCGGTTTTTCCAACGTGACGCTTGCCGCCGCTCAGGCCTCAGGCCTTGGCGGTGAAGAAGTCGGCGCGCGGCCGGCCCTGCGGATCGTAGACCGGCTCGACGTGATCGACGCGGTATTTGCGCGTGACCGCCATCTGGATGCCCGCCGTCGAGAGGTGCGCCAGCATGCCCTGGTAGGGCTTGCCGGCCAGGTGCGCGGCGAGGTTCGCCTCGCTGTCCCACTCCTCGAACACGTGGATGCGGCCGGGGCGGGAGAGGTCCGCCGTCCAGGCGTAGTGGACGCAGCCGGGCTCGGCGAGGGCCGCCTGGATCAGGTCGTAGGCGCCCTTCAGGGCCTCGTCCCGGACCTCGGGCGCCACATCGACCTCGCCGGAGATGACGATTCGCATGCGCTTTTTCTCTTCCTCAGGTTTCGTCGTGCAGGATCTGGTAGGCGCGCCGGCTGAAGAGCCAGACGCCGTTCTCGCGGACGAGGGCGTCGTCGTAGGCGCCGACGATGCGGCGGGTCCCGCCGCCGACCAGCGTCAGGATCTCCTGGGTGTAGGTCCTGGCCGTGGCGCGATCGCTTTCGACCACGATGGCGCCAGGCGTGGCGAAGAAGGCGGCCAGGGCGAAGCCCTGCATCGCCCCTTCCCAGGCGGCGCGGATGGCCGCACGTCCGGCGACCTCGAGGCCGGGCAGGGACCACACGCAGTCCTCGGCCCAGTTGGCGATCCAGGCCTCGGCGTCGCGGCGAAAGACGGCGTCGCTGTAGGCCTCGATGCGCTCGCGGATCGCCAGACGGTCTTCGATCGGCCCTTCGTACGCCATGCGCCCCCCTTTGTTCTTGGGACCCATGTTCGGACGGCCGCCAGAAAAAAGTCAAGCTTGATGGTTTTTTTGGACGGGTGTAGCCCTGCCGTGGATCGCGCGCAGACGCGGCCGACGGGAAACGATCACGGGGAGGGCGGCGATGGGCCGGCTGGAAGGCAAGGTGGCGGTCGTGCTCGGCGCCGCGGGCGCGGGCAACATGGGCCAGGTGATCGCCCGGCGCTTCGCCGCCGAGGGGGCCAAGGTGCTGGCCGCGGGCCGGCACGAGGCCGAGCTGGCGGCGCTGGCGGCGGACATCGGCGGCCGTCACGCCGTCTGCGACATCACCCAGGAGGCGGACCTCCACGCGCTCGCCAGGGCGGCCCTGGACTGGGCCGGCCGGCTCGACATCGCCGTCAACGCCACCGGCTGGGGCCTGCTGAAACCGTTCCTGGAGACCACCCGCGAGGAACTCGAGCGCATGACGGCGCTGCAGTTCATCGGCCCCTACCAGTTCTTCCAGGCGATGATCCCGGCGATGGCGCCGACGGGGGGCTCGCTGATCCAGATCAGCTCGGCGACCGCGACCATCATGCTCAACGACCACGCCGCCTACATGGGCACCAAGGCCGGGACCGATCACGTGATCCGCTGCGTCGCCAACGAGTTCGGGGCCCAGGGCATCCGCGCCAACTCGATCTCGCCGGGCCTCACCGCCACGCCGATGACCGCCGGCGCGCAGGCGACGCCCGGCCTCTTCGACGCCTTCACGTCCTGCTATCCGCTGGGCCGGGTGGGCACGTCCGACGACATCGCCGCGGCCGCCGTATGGCTGGCCAGCGACGAGTGCTTCATGACCGGCCAGAACCTGCAGGTGAACGGCGGCCTGACCCTGCGCCGCAATCCCACGCGTGAGGAGATCGGCGCCTCGGTGGCGGCGGCGATGGCGCGCGGTTCCTAGACGGCGGTCCGCCCGCGGCCTCGAGAAAGGAAAATGGTGGGTGTAGTAGGGCTCGAACCTACGACCCGCTGATTAAGAGTCAGCTGCTCTACCAACTGAGCTATACACCCGTCCCGCGGCCGGGTCCCGAGGGGCCCGGCGCGAGGGCGCGGACCATACTCAAAAGCGGCGCGATGGCAAGGGGGCGAATGGCCCGGCTTTCCGCGCGCTTGGCAAGGCGGGCCGAAGCCTGCGAAACCAGCGTCCGGACGGGTCGGGAGAGACGGTTGGCGCGGCGCGACATCAAGGGCGTGGTGGACTTCGGCTACCTGGAGAGCTTCGCCGCCGGCGACGGGACGGTGATCGACGAGGTGCTGGCCCTGTTCCGCGAGCAGGCGGCGCTGTGGGCGGGCATGCTGGATCCCGCTCAGGAGGGCTGGCGCGACGCGGTGCACACGATCAAGGGCGCGGCCCGGGGCGTCGGCGCCTTCGCGCTCGGCGACGTGTGCGAGGCCTGCGAGGCGGCCGGGCCGGCGGCGATCGGGCGGGTGCGCGACGCCCTGGACGAGGCCCTGCACGACGTCGCCGCCTACGCCCACGAACGGGCGCTGAAGAGCCTCAAGGGCACGCCCCGGCGCTAGATCCCGGCGCCGTTGTCCATGGTCGCGAGCGCGGCCTCGTGGGCGGCGGCCTCGGCGGTGATCCAGTTCACGAACGCCTTCACCTGCGGCAGGCGGCCTTTCGCCTTCGGGTGCACGACGTGGTAGGCGAAGTCGACGGCGGTGGCGATCTGCAGCGGCGCCACGAGGCGGCCGGCGTCGAGGTCGTCCTGGGCCAGGGTGCGCTTGGCGAGCGCCACGCCGCGGCCGCCGACGGCGGCTTCGATCACCAGGCTGGACTGGTTGAAGCGCGGGCCGCGGTTGCCGTCGACGCCCTTCACGCCGCGCGCCGCCAGCCACATCGACCAGTCGGGGCAGCTGGGGTCGGCGTCGGGCGAACCGTCGTGCAGCAGGATGTGGTTGGCGAGGTCGGCCGGCTCGTCCAGCGGGATGCGCGCGACGAGGTCGGGGCTGGCGACCAGCAGCACGGTCTCGCTCATCAGGCGGATCGCCTCGAGGCCGGGATAGCGGCCGGCGCCGTAGCGGATCGCCACGTCCACCTCGCCGGCGGCGAGGTCCAGCAGCTCCATGCCCGCGGAAAGCCAGATGTCCACCTGGGGATGCAGCTGTTCGAAGGCGCCCAGCCTGGGCACAAGCCACTTGGCGGCGAA